>CAZIVG010000001.1:0-24168 GCA_964542595.1 uncultured Muribaculaceae bacterium
AAGGTTTCTGTTTTTTTATCCTTTACAATCGCCGCAAGATAGTTGTTGAGATTGGATTTCAAAAGATTCGATTCTGTCAAAGTTCCGGCTGTTATTGTCTTCACAATATCTCTTTTAACGAGACCTTTTGCTGCAGCAGGATCCTCAAGCTGTTCACAGATTGAAATCTTGTGGCCCCTTTCGAGAAGTTTCGGTAAATAATTGTCTATCGCTTTCGCAGGAATCCCTGCCATCGGAATACGCCCAAGATTCCCTCCCTCACGGCTAGTCAGAGTAATCTCCAAATCTCTTGATAAAACAATTGCATCCTCAAAGAATGTCTCATAAAAGTCACCCATGCGATAAAGCAAAAGAACATCGAGGTTGTTCTTTTTTATTTCAAGAAATTGCTTCAACATCGGTGTGGCATCGTTCACATCAACGTCAATGCTGTTTATAAAATTAATTTCCGATTTTGTCATACTCAACCCCCGTATATACAAGAAATTTACTATAAAATACCATGTTTTTCAATTGTGTAAATAAATTTGTAAAAGTCATGTTGACAACAGTTCATGTCTTAGATATATTATTTTTACTAACCGATAGGCTCCCATCGTCTAGAGGCCTAGGACACCTCCCTTTCACGGAGGCGACGGGGATTCGAATTCCCCTGGGAGTACCATTTTTAAAAGAGCCATAACGGCTCTTTTTTTGTTGCGTTCAAAAAGCAATGTTAACGATTCCACTGCAAGATTACAGCCTTAATTTTTATTAAGACAAACAAAAAATAAAGCTTTGTAAAAAACCCCAAAATATGCGAAAATAAATCTCATAAGCAATAATACTGAGGAGAATTTAAAATGCAAGATAAAACTTTTTTAATGATACCGGGACCCACACCTGTACCGGAAAGCGTACTTTTGGCAATGGCAAAACATCCGATAGGCCACAGAAGCGGTGAGTTTTCAAAAATTCTTGAAGAAACTTATGCTGACTTGAAATGGCTTTTCCAAACTGAAAATGACGTTTTCATATACACTTCAAGCGGAACAGGCGCGATGGAAGGCGCATTGTCTAACCTGATAAACCCCGGGGACAAAGTTTTGTCACTCGTAATAGGCAACTTCGGCTCACGTTGGGCAAAAATCGCATCAGGACTCGGAGCAGAAGTCGATAAAATCGAAGTCGCACCCGGAAAAGCAATCTCTCCTGCTGACTTAAAAGCAAAACTTGACGCAGACGTGAACAAAGAAATTAAAATCGTCACTTTAACTCATAACGAAACAGCAACAGGGGTTACCAACCCGCTCAAAGAACTCGTGGCGCTAATCAAAGAACACGGTGCAGTTTCAGTTGTTGACGGCGTAACCTCCATCGGTGCATTGGAATGCAAAATGGATGAATGGGGCATCGACGTCCTCGTTTCAGGCTCACAAAAAGGTTTCATGATCCCTCCGGGACTGGCTTTCCTTGCTGCCAGCGAAAAAGCATTCGAAATGCACAAACAGTGCAAACACCCGAGTTTTTACTTCAACTGGACAGCTTACAAAAAATCTGTCAAAGAGAATTCAACACCCTACACACCGGCTGTCAACCTGATTGTGGCACTGAATGAAGCGTTAAAAATTATGAAAAAAGACGGACTTGAAAAAATCACTCAAAGCCACAAAAAACACGCAATCGCCCTTCGTGCAGGCATTAGAGCAATCGGCTTGGAACTGTTTGTTGAAAATGACGCAATCGCTTCTCATGCAATCACATCAATCCTTCCACCTGATGGAGTAAGCGTTCCTGATATCAGAAGTACAATCAAAAAAGACTTTGATATCGTTGTGGCAAATGGTCAAAACGACCTCAAAGACAAGATTTTCAGAATGGGTACGCTCGGATTCGTCTGTGACAGAGACGTAATCGCTTCAGTAGGCTCACTTGAAGCAACGTTGCACAAACTCGGACACAAGTTCGAACTCGGCGCAGGGGTCAAAGCGGTAATCGAGAATCTGGCCTAACCCTTATACCAAGGCTTGAAGCCGTCGATTCGAGAAAATAAATTTTCATAATCACCATCAAAGTTTATGCACCTGTCATCAACAAACAGCCAGCAGACTTCTTTGGTGTTGGTTATGTCTGCTATGAAAGCCTCAAGGCCGCTTTCGATAAGCCATTTTGAAGCTAAGATTTTATTTCTTGTAGTAAAAATTTTCACTTCATAATTCGTTGCTAATTTTTGTATAAACTCAAATGCACCCTCTTTTAAAGGAGGAATAAAGTCAGGTTTAAAGCCTCCGTTATAGGTATTTAGGACACCGTCTAAATCTATTAAAATAGTTTTTTTATACATTGCCCGCCCTCATTGCACAACTAATAACTATTATAACACAACCTATCGTGCAATTCAATTCATAAGTCAATATTTATATACTTATAAGTTATGAACACAAAAGAATTATTGAAAAAGTTCGGCAAAAACGTAAAAATTGAACGAGTCAGAAAAGACCTGACCCAAGACCAACTCGCTGAAATAATGGACGTTTCACAAAACTATGTTTCGAAAATAGAAAGCGGACTGCAAAACATGTCCCTCGGCAAAGTTCTTGAACTATCCGAATACTTGGACGTCGACATCGAAACCCTTCTAAACTTCAAATCTTAAAGCCTCAAAAACCTGTTCCTTTGTGACATCAGAAAAAATCTCAACTTCATAAGTGCTAACGGGCAGAATAAAGCGAACTTTCCCGTTTTCTGCTTTTTTGTCTAAAAACATCTCGCCATAAAACTCTTCCACATCAAAATTAATTGAGGAAGGTGTAATTTCATAATCCTTAATCAGTCCGACTGCCTCGTCATAGTAAGATTTTTCAACTAAGCCTTTTAACAAACCCAGCTTCAAAGCCATTTTCATCCCCATCGCAACCGCTTCACCATGAGTGTAAACAGTGTAATTCGTGAGATTTTCGATCGCATGTGCAAACGTATGCCCAAAATTCAAAATCGCCCTCAAGCCTTTCTCTGTCTCATCTTGATTTACCACTGCCGCTTTTAATTTGCAGCAAATGTTAATTAATTCAGACAAAATTGCAGGGTCTTTGGCATAAATCGCTTCTTTATTTCTCTTCAAAAACTCAAAAAAACCGTAATCTTTCGCACAACAAGTCTTTTCGATAAAAGCATATTTCAAAACCTCGGCCAAGCCCGTCTTCAACTGCCTTAAATCAAGTGTATTAAGCGTTTCTGTGTCAGCCAAAACCAATTTCGGCTGATAAAATGCACCGATTAAGTTTTTTCCATGCCGATGATTAATCGCAACCTTGCCACCGACCGAAGAATCAACCTGCGCAAGAAGTGTTGTCGGAACCTGTACAAAATCGCACCCTCGCATGTAACTTGCTGCCGCAAACCCTGCCATATCACCGATTACCCCGCCACCAAATGCGACAATGCAATCCTTTCTTTCGAGTTTGCTCTCAACAGCAGCATCCAAAATCTTTTTCAGATTTTCGAAGTTCTTAAACTCCTCTCCGTCAGGCAAAACCACCCAATTCAAATTATTGAGGAAGAATTTGTCTTTGTAAATCCCAAAAACTGTTTCGTTCGTAACCACAAGAAATTTATTCGCTTTCGTATATTTTCGAATCAACGAATCAGCTTTTTCCAAAAGCCTCTCGCCAATCAAGATTTCGTAAGCATAAGCGGCTTTCGCCGGAATTTCAACTTTCAACTGATTCATATTTTTCGATTATCTCATTCACTATTTCTAACAATTCTCGTTTTTCGGTTTTAATTTCGAAATCCGCTTTTTTATACAACGGCTCTCTGTGTCTGACAAGTTCTTCCAGACTTTTTTGCGGATTTTCGTTTTGAAGAAGCGGACGGTGATTCGACGTCTTAACCCTTTCATAAAGAGATTTTACGCTGGCACTCAGATAAAAAACGACCCCGTTTTGCTTTAAAAGTTCCATATTTCGATAAATCTCCACAACTCCGCCACCTGTAGAAATTACTTGGTTATGATAGTTCGAAAACTTTTGCACAATTTCAGTTTCCAGGTTCCGAAACCCTTCTTCTCCAAATAACGCAAAGATTTCCGGAATTGTCTTTTGGGCCTGCTTTTCAATTTCTCTATCCAAGTCAACATAAAAAAAGTCTTTCAACTTTTGATCAATGAGATGCCCGATAGTGCTTTTTCCTGCGCCCATCATGCCTATCAAAACTATGTTTTTACGGTTTTGCATAATTTTTCTTTATTTCCTCAAGACTGTCACCGCCAAATTTATCCAAAAAAGCATCAGCCAAAGTGATTGCCGCCATTGCCTCTCCGACAATAGCGCAAGCTTCAACTGCAGATGTATCAGAACGCTCAAAATGTGCGTTATAAGGCTCTTTTGTCGCTATATCAACTGAATTTAAAGGTTTTTTCATTGTCGGAATGGCTTTCATACAAACCTTTATAACCAAATCTTCGCCGTTCGTCATCCCGCCTTCGATTCCGCCCGCATTATTAGTTTTTCTGTAATATTCACATTTTTCGGAATCATAAAAAATTTCATCATGTGTAACTGAACCGGCCATGCCTGCAACTGCACAACCCGCACCGATTTCTACAGCCTTGACAGCAGGAATGCTCATAATCGCTTGCGCCAACTGACCGTCAAGACGCCTGTCCCAGTGAACAAAAGAACCCAAGCCAACGGGAAGATTTTTAAACACAATTGAAAAGCAACCGCCCAAAGTATCGCCTTCTTCTTTCGCCTTATCAATTGCCGCCTTGATTTCTTCTTCCGACTCAGCCCCTCCTACATTCAGCACCTTCGATTCAGCAAAGATATCGAATTCCTTTAAAAGACATTTTGCAACCCCTCCGACAGCAACACGCGCCGCAGTCTCTCTTGCACTCGAGCGTTCGAGGATGTTTCTCACATCACCATGATTGTATTTTATCGCACCTGACAAATCAGCATGCCCGGGGCGAACTCTCGTGATTTTCTTAGCATTGATTGCCTCAACAACGTCAGGATCAGTCAAATCAACCGCTTCAACAGACATCGGCACTGTCCAGTTTGCCCAATCTTTGTTCTCGACTTCAAGACAAATCGGAGCGCCGGTGGTTTTCCCAAAACGCACACCGGACTTAATTAAGGCTTTGTCGGTTTCAATCTGCATTCGTCCGCCTCTGCCATACCCGCCTTGACGTCGTGCGAGTTCCGTGTCGATAAAACTTTTATCAATATCAATGCCTGCCGGCATTCCCTCAATTATCGCGTTCAGGCACATTCCGTGGGACTCGCCCGAGGTTAAAAATCTGAATTTATTCATAATTTACCCTAACTTCTATCATTTCTTCGCCTATTATAGCGCATTTTATTAAAATTTGTTAACATAAAAACTTGCAAATAAACCATGTTTTACCTATATTAACAATACGAACCGCAGACAACAGGTTGCTGAAGGGACTTTAAGAATTAAAGTACATCAGAAGCATTAAAGATAAGACGCCTGTCGAGGATCAGAAAACTGCCATAGGGCGGGGTGATGTAAGTAAATGCAAAACCCAACAAAAGTTCGATTGCAGGATAACATTTATAAAGGATGTTCTGATGATTTTGCGGTTATATGCAAAGTCATTTTTGTATGTAAAAAAGAAAATTAGGTCGATTAAAAATAAAAACAAAGGAGAAATCATGGCAACAAAAGCCTTTAAAGAACAAAAAATCGCGCACATCAAAGAAAATGCGCAAAAGGCTAAAGTAGCGATTGTAACTAATTACAAAGGTTTGTCTGTTGAAGAGATCACTATCCTTAGACGTGAACTTCAAAAAGCAGGAGCTGATTACACGGTTACAAAAAATACCTTGGCTAAAATAGCTATGAAAGGAACTGATTTTGAAGTTCTTGCTGATTCTATGAAAGAATCAACAGCTATCGCTTTCGGTTTCGATGATGAAGTTTCTGCAGCAAAAATCGTTGCAAAATTCATCAAAGAAAAGAAAAAAGGCGAAGTATTCTGCGGCGCGTTAGACGGTCAATTGCTTAACGCAGCACAAGTTGCAGAACTCGCTAACACACCTACAAAAGAAGAACTTTACGCAAAAATGCTTGGCTGCGTAAATTCACCTGCAACAGGTATCGTAGGTTCTATGAACGCTGTAATGAGCAGCCTCGTAAGAGCTATCGACGCTGTGGCGAAAAAGAAATCCGCTTAGTCGGTTAAAAGTACAAATTACAACTCAAAATGAAATAAAGGAGAAAAATCATGAGTAACGTAGAAACTATTTTAGAATCAATTGAAAAATTAACTTTGTTGGAAGCTGCTGAATTGGTAAAAGCAATGGAAGAAAAATTCGGCGTGTCTGCTGCTGCTCCTGTAGCTGTAGCTGCTGCTGCTGCTCCCGCTGCTGCTGCTGAAGAAGAAGGTTCTTCTGAAGTTAACGTAATGTTGATGTCTGCAGGCGCTAACAAAATCGCTGTATTGAAAGAAGTTAGAGCTATTACAGGCCTTGGCTTGAAAGAAGCTAAAGATTTGGTAGATGCTGCTCCTAAAGCAGTTAAAGAAGGCATCAAAAAAGAAGATGCTGAAGCTATCAAAAAACAACTTGAAGAAGCTGGCGCTACAGTAGAAATTAAGTAGTTTTTAAACTTTCAAAAAGGCTCGTTATTCAGATAACGAGCTTTTTTATTGCTTATTTGAACACCTTTGACAAATTGGCATTTTCTTTTATAATGTACAATAAGCATGATGGAGTGTTTATGCAAATAAAAAAAGAAAAGTCTGAATCTCGTTTGATTGTTTATCCTGAGGAACGTTTGGATACTGAAACTTCTATCGATTTTGGCGTTCAGGTAAAAGATGATTTAGACGGCATAACAGAATTAGTAATTGATTTTAAAAAAGTTGTATATGTATCCAGCATAGGTTTAAGGGTTATTTTAGAGCTTCGTAAACAAATGAACCAACAAGGGACAATGAAGCTAAAAAATGTGTGTAAAGATGTTTTTGCAATATTTGAGATGACCGGGTTTACGAATATTTTGGATATAGAAGAGTTATGAAAATAGAAAAAACGGTTGAGTTTGGCGTTATTTCAATCAAGTTGGATGGAAAAATTGATATTTCTACAGTTTGTGATATCGAAGAAGTGATAATGCCTGAGATTAGTGTTTTATTTAAAGAATTAATACTTGATTTTCAAAAAGTGGATATTATTTATAGTTGTGGACTTAGAATGCTTTTAAAGCTTCAGAAAAAAATGCCGAAAGGGAATAATATCAAAATTCTTAACCCCTCAAAAGAAGTTGTGGATGTTTTTAAAATAGCAGGTTTTGATAATATATTGGATATTGTGAATGTGGAAAACAATTAAAGCCAAAATTATTGCTACAACGTTAGCAATGCTCTTTATCTTGTGTTTTATAACTTTGATATTGGTTATTATCGCCTATCACGAGAATACGGCATTAAAAATTGAATCTACTGATAACGCAGTGTTGTTTTTCTCTGAAAAAATAAACAAGTCTGTGAAACAATTAGAAAAAAACGCAATAGCGATGGCGCTCATTTCTGAAAGTTTTTATCGTCATAAGCCTATTCCTCCAAAGTCATATCTTAATGAATTAATAAAGCGGAATTTCGAACAGGTGTATTTGCCCAGCGGAGGCGGCGTTTGGCTTGAACCCTATGCGATAAATAAACATCAAAAACAATTCTGTACTTACATTCATAAAAAAGGCAGTGAAATTAAATTAAATAAATTGGGTGATGAATGTGACTATCCTTACCATAATGTTGGCTGGTATAAATCAATCAGGGGTGATATTTTAAGGGGTGTTCCTGCGTATTGGAGTCTTCCGTATAACGACGAATTAAATAACAATGAGTTGATGGTTTCTATCGGAGCAGGAATTTATGACAAAAACCACAAATTAATTGGGATTTCGACGATAGATTGGACTCTCGAGTCTATAATAAAAGAAATAAACAGTCTAAAAATAACCCCCAAAACGATGGTATTATTTATTGATGAAAACCATGATTATATTATCGCTATTAACGGAGACCCTTCTGCGATTGATGCGCCGGGGAAGCCTTTACATTTTTTATCTTGGTATAAACCAAATATTCAGAATAAAGGAACTTTTGAGTATAACAAAACAAAATATGTCTCTTTTGTGAACCATTTGGATAACGGCATGGGGTTGGTCGTGAGCGTTCCTCAAAAGGAACTCTTTAAATCAATCGTTTATCGGTTACAGTTTTTAATGATTACGCTTTTCTTGACCTGTATAGCCATTGCGGCCGGCATATATTATATGTTGGCCAAATATATTAATAAACCTATACAGTACGTAGTAAGCGCTGCTAATTGTTTGGGCGCAGGCAATTTTGATGCAAAAATGGATATAACCGAGCCGCTTGAATTTTACAATATAGCGGTAGCTTTTAATAAAATGGCGGAAGATATAAAAAGATACATAAAAAATCTCAAAATAATGACTGATGATAAAAAAAAGTATGAGCAAGAATTGGATTTAGCAAGGGCAATTCAGCATTCTGCTCTACCAAGCGTTTTCCCTCCATTTCCTGATTACAGTGAATTTGAAATTTATGCATTACTCCGCACAGCAAAAGAGGTCGGTGGAGATTTTTATGATTTCTTTTTTATTGATTATAAGCATTTGGTTGTTCTCATTGCAGATGTTTCCGGGAAAGGTGTTCCTGCGGCGTTGTTTATGATGACAGCGAAAACATTGATCAAAAATCTGGCAAAAAAGGGGCATTCTCCGGAAGAGTTGATGATACAGATTAACAAAGCAATATATGGTGCAAATAAAGAAGATTTTTTTATTACAATATTTTTAGGTTTATTAGACGTTACAACTGGTAAGATGTCTTGCGTTAATGCCGGACACAATCTTCCTTTGATTTACACAAACAATGGAGATATAAAAACTTTGGATTGTCCTGCAAATATTGTTGCAGGAGCGCTTGAGGATTTTCCTTATGTTGCCTCTGAAATAAATTTAAGCCCAGGCGATGCTATATTGATGTACACAGACGGGGTCACAGAAGCAAAAAACATTAACAACGAATTATATGGAACACAAAGGCTCGAAGAAGAGCTTAAGAATGTTACAGAATGTGGATTTCAACCTGAGAGGGTGTTGCATAATCTTGATAAAACCATTTTGGCGTATGAGGGGCCCGAACACCAATCTGATGATATTGCTCTGCTTGCGCTGAAGTATAACGGCAGCAATAATCTAACCAAAAAAGGTGAATCTAAAATGGTTGTTGAAGCAACTATTGAAAACTATTCTAATACAATTTCTTGGCTGGAAAAATTGTGCGCAGACGCTCAAATGAAAAGAGCTGATATCCTTAAATTGCAAATGGCAGTTGAAGAAATTTTTGTTAATATATCAAGTTATGCTTATAGTGGCAAAAAAGGTGATGTGAGTATAATTTTTAAGCTAATAAACAAAAATTTGGTTGAATTACAATTTATGGATTCAGGATTCCATTACAATCCATTGAGCATCCCTGACCCCAACATAACACTTACTGCGGAAGATCGGCCTATCGGCGGATTAGGTGTATTTTTAGTCAAAAATACGATGGACTTTGTCGGCTACGAATATATTGAAGGGAAAAATGTCTTAACAATACGTATGAACTTTGATTACGATGAAGATTCCAATAAATAAAACGGCTAATCGTTAAACTCTGTTTTAGGATATAAGCCTGAGAAAAGACTTCTTGCAAAATTCTCCCATGTCAATTCAGAAGCTGTGTTGTAACCATTTTCAGCAATTCGGCTCATCTTGTCATAGTTATCATATACGTATTTGATTTTCTCGGCCAAGTTTTCTGTATAGTTTTGGTCTTTTTTGTAAACAAATCCATTTTCTCCGTCATTAATAATATCTGAGGCTCCCACGTCAGAACTCACGATTACAGGTGTTTTGCAAGACATTGCTTCTGTGACGACTCTTGCGAAAGCTTCAAGCAGGCTTGGGCAGATAAAGCAATCCAGCGATTGATAAAACGATTTTATATCATTTTGGTAGGGGAGAAATTCGACAGAACCGGACAAGCCGAAAAGTCTGACGTACAATTTTACCGGTATATTTTTATCGTATTTTGGAAATATGATTTTTGCCTTTATGTTTAAGTCGGGGTGTTTCTTTTTTAAAATCCGTAATGCTCTTAACAGGACATATCCGCCTTTGGTCACGAACCCGTTTGCGTTCATCCCTATGACGAAGGGTTTGTTTATCTCACGGGTTTTTAAAGTTGAGAATTTGTTTGTTTCGTTTACGTTTATCCCGGGGTGTGCGACAATAATAGTGTTTTCCGGTATATTGCAGTTTTTTGAATAATCTTGTTTTAAGACATTTGAGACAACAATAGTTTTTGGGCAATTTTTGTAAAAATGTTTGACGTGAATGATTTTGTGCAAATGTCCCAAAGAAAATATTAATTTGTATAGAAAAAACGGCGCAAGGCGTATTCTTTTTATTAATGAAACATTGTGAAAAACGTTACAGGTAAAGGATAATGGCATTCCATCGGATATTATGAAGTCATATTGCTTGTTTTTCAAAAGTTGTTTAACCTCTTTATCGAGTTTGAAAATGTTGAAGAAATTTTTGGGCTTGTATTTTGTGAGAAAGTCTTCTCCTTGTTTGTAGGTGTCCACTTTAATATTGTGTTTTGTGCATAGTTGCATAAATTCATTGATATAACTGCCCATGAACCCTGATTCTATTAGTGCAATTCTTTTTTTCATTATTTCATTCCTTTTCTTTTGAGACATTTAGGTCTTATTGGGATTGAAAACCTCCACAAGCATGCCTTATTAATATGACATGATTATACATCAATTTGGATTTATTTGTATACGAATATGCATAGTTATATTTTTATATACCGATTAAACTAACAAAAAGGTGGTTATGCAAAATTTAAAACTTATTGGAAACAAAATTAAAGAAATCAGAAAAGCAAAAAAAATATCACAAGAAAAGCTTGCTGAAATGATTTCGATGAATCATAGAAGCATTGTTCGTTTGGAAAATTCGCACAATGTTCCGACGTTGGATACGCTGGAGAAAATTGCAAAAGCTTTGAACGTAAATATTACTGACTTTTTTGAAACCCAAGACGTCCAAAACAGAGAAAAAATTATAGAAGAGATAAATGCTCTTTTTGTAATGATGGACGACAAGAAACTAAAAACCTTTTACAAAGCCGTTTACCATTTTCTTCATTAATTTGACAAAAATCCCCCCAGATTTTCGACATATTCTGCCGGTTTCATAGAAGAATAGGGTTCAAAACTCAAAACGTTAAGATATTTCTTTGCACGACTCACCGCAACGTAAAAAAGCCTTAACGCCTCATTTTTTTCTCTGGGCTTTTGCCACAATTGCTTGTAAATAAGTGTTTTGGGGTTGGGCTTGCCTTTGAATTTAGAAATAATTATCCCAAAGCCGGGCTTTTCTCCAAACTGCATATCAAAATAAATATTGCTTTTGTCCCCTGATTTTACAGTATTTTTCAAACTCAAAACAAAAACGTACGGGAACTCCAACCCCTTAGACGCGTGAATGGTAAGGATTTGAACAGCATCCACATCTTGAGGAACAACCAACGGCAGTTCAAAGCTTCTGTCATCTTTGGCCTTTTCAAGAAAATCCAAAAGACTGTTCACACTCACAAAAGCCTCGCTCTGCGAAAAATCATCAACAATAATTTCCAAAACCTTTAGATTATTTTGAGCCTGATTCGAATCAAAATCGTTGTCAGAGTTGAACAAAACAATTTCATTTCTCAATTTTTCAAAAATCTGCATCAAAGACATCGAGCTTTTGTTTTTTCTGACATCGTTAATTGTCTCAAAAAGCGCCTGAACAGAAGGATTTTCAAGCTTCTCTCGAGAAAGCATCAAAACAGTTTTTTGAGAAAGATTCAAGCGTTTCAATTCCTCAAAATCCATTTTTTCAGACAAAAAGCTGTCAAAAGATTTTTTCATATTAAAAATCTCAGAATCACTTGAGAAGACCCTCAAAAGGCGAAGCAACGCCTGCTCATCATTCAAATTTTTCACAAGACGCAACGCAGAAATCATATTTTTCACAACAGGCTCATCAAAAAAGCCCGTGTTAACTTTTTTTATAGACGGAATATTTTTTTTCTTCAGTTCTTTTTCGACAACATCCGCTTGAGTGTGAGACTTCACTAACACCGCAAAATCCTTGTAGGCAGCCCCGTCACGAGATATCAAAAGACCAATTTCGTCTGCAATATATTGCGCCTCGGCAATTTTTTGTTCAAAAGCGTTTTCAAACCCTTCAACAACCGTGACTTTGATATCCTTTGATGTGTCTAAATAATCCAAATTCGGGTTAGCACAAAGGTTTTCGCTTTCGAGTTTAAGTTCTTTTTCCGTAACGTAATTAACGGCATACAAAACCTCAGGAGTCGAGCGATAGTTAATCGAAAGGTTTATCGGCTCAAAGCGTTTTCCATAGCGAGATTCAACGTTTTTATGCAAAACCTCAAGATTCTCCATCTGAGCAAATCTAAACGCATAAATCGATTGCTTTCTGTCTCCAACATAAGTCAAATCGACATTTTCAGGGTTAAGCAAAAGTTCGATAAGCTCCAACTGCGCACCGTTGGTATCCTGAAATTCATCCACGATAATCTGTTTAAAATAATTCTGATAAAAAGAACGGACAAGTTTGTTTTCCTTAAATATCTGTATCGTTTTGTTTATCAAATCATCAAAATCAGCCAAATCCAATCTCTCAAGTTCTCTTTGATAAGAGTCATAAATAGCAGAAATGACCTTCGTCAAAAGGATTTCAGCCTGTTCAATTTCAGGAAGATTCTCAGGAAAGCCCTGCGCCATGCCATATTCGATGGCTTTTCGTTTCCCGAACTTGTCCAAAACCAGTTTTTCTTTGGCTATAGCATCAAAACTTTTCTCATCAAAATCACAGTAATCGTCAACATACCCCCCGAAATGACTTGCCCAAGCCGAAACATAGTCTTCTTTAGTTTCAAATTTGAAAGGAGTCGTCATGACTTTTTGTGTAAAATTTTTCACCGCTTCGCAAGACGAATTCAAAAACGTCTCCGAAGTAATCCCAAGAGACTTAATTTTCTTAATAACTCCATAAATATCTTCAAACAAAACATCAATATCGTTGATTTTGTTGAGTTTATTGATATTTTCAACACCCAAAGCACCCTCGAATTCGCCATATTTTATGCGTTTAATCAAATTGTCATAAATCTGTTTTAACTCTTTCTCCTCAGCCATTTTGAAAGAAGGTGAAAGACCCGCCTCGATTGAATATTTGCGCAAAATCCTCATACAAAAACTATGGAAAGTCGAGACCCAAAGATCTTCACCTTGCGGTGAAAATGTACTGATCCCGTTTGTTTCCAGTTCTTCGACAATTCTGCCTTTCATTTCGTTAGCGGCTTTGTCCGTAAATGTGATTACCAAAATCTTTGATTGAGGGTTTTCTTCACCTTTTTCAATCAGATCAAAAACCAATTTCATAAAACGTTTTGAGATAATTTTCGTCTTACCAGTACCTGCTCCGGCAACAATTTTTGTACAAGACTCCAAAGGATTCAAAACTGCTTTTCTTTGAGCCTCGTTCAGTCCGATTGCAAGATTTTCAATTGTTTGAATCGCTTTACTCACCATCATCTTCTCCGTCACACAAAAACTTAAACGCACAGTTTTCACAAACCCAGCCCGAAGCCTTTTTGAATTCTGTCTCGTTGAATATTTTATCTACAACAGTTTCTTTGAGGTTTTGGATAATTTTTTCTCTAAAAAGCTCTATTTTTTCAGCCGCCACAAAATCCTCGTCACAACCGTTGTCCTTCTTTTTCGGCCGCACATAAAGAAGTCCGAGTTCCTCAATTTTGTCCTTATATTGAGCCAAATCCTCGCTATACTTACATGCAAAGTAATACAAAGGAATCTGATAATCATAACGATTTATATAAGTTCCAACGTTTGAAGGATCTTTCCCCTTGTCAGTTTTGAAATTTACCCCGTTTTCGCTAATCGCATAAGCGAGAGAATTATCTTTATTCTTTCCTGTTTTGTAGTCCACAACTCTCATTTTTCCGTCATAAGAAATAATCGCGTCAATTCTTCCATCGAAAATAACGTTCGGAATTCCATCCAATTTGAAAGAAAAAGACTTTTCACAAACCGCAAACTCAGGCACTTCATCAAAATACCCACACATATCAAGGTCCGAAACAGCATCAAAAAAATTGTCCTTCATTTCCGCTAAAGAAAGTTCATCTGTTTCTTTTATCAAATCCGAATCTGTCTGCCTAAACCCGACTAACAAAGGCTTTTCGTCGTCTTCTTTCGAGTTAAAAAGAATTTCAGCCAAACCCAAAGCGGTTTGTTTGTTGAAAGAAGTCAAATATTTCCTGTGCAAAACCTCCAAAACGGAATGGACGACATTCCCGTAACTCGCACTGAATGTTGACGGCTCCTTGAGATTCAAAAGGTTTTTGTAATAATATTTTCTCGGACATTTTTGAAATGTCGAAATCGCAGAAGCATTCAACTTTAAAACGTCTTCTTCAGAAATTACTTTTTGGGCTTGATTCGACGTTTTTTCATGTTGAGTTTTTGAGTCTTCAGTCTTGGGTTTTTGGGTTTCATTTTTGATTTTTTTGAAGTTCAATGAATCTGCTTCGCTCAAAACCTTAAAAACGAGTGAAGGCTGAACCTGCTTTTTCGCCTCATAAGAATGAGTCGTAAAAACTATTTTCTCAAGAGTTTTCGCCATCAACGAACACAAAGAATAAAACCTTTGCGAAAAATGAATTTCATCGGTTTTTAAGAAATACTCAAAATCAGAAGATTTTTGTTTCATTTTCTCAACAAGAAGATTGTTTGCCTCAGCCGAAATATAAGGATAAGATGGGTTTTTCCCGGGAAAATTGTTCTCGGTCAAACCCGAAACAAAAACGTATGCAAACTCCTTCTCCGACTCATTTGAAATCGAGGCCAAAGTCACAGCGTTATTTTCCTTGGACTTGTCCGGAGGCAACCATTGTAAAATTTCAAAAAACGATTCAAAATCGGGCTTTTCAAAAAGTACTTGCGAATAAAGGTTTTGCAACTCATTCAAACTCTTGATTTTTCCGGCAACAGGCTCTTTCAACTCATTTTGTTCAAAAAACTTATAAAATTTCTTTATAACACTTCCAGCCGCTTGGGCAAAATCACCGTTTTTATATAATTCATAAAACGTTTTCAAGGAACTGAATTCGCTTATCAAAAGTTCTTTGTCATTTTCATTTTGTGAAATCTCACCCCACAAAGCAAAAACGGACTCAGTCAATGAAAGATTTTTTGAGTTTTCTTTTTTTGAAACAATCTTGTCCAAAACATAATCATCCTCAAAAAGCTCATATAACAAGTTTTTCACTACCTCATCCAATTGCTCGAGCAAGATTTCTTTTTCGGACTTTGAAGCCAGCGATATTTTCTTAAAAGATTCTGACGAAAAAGTCTCTAATCCTAAAGCAACGCAGATTTCACTGATTTTGTGATAGACTGAAATTTTGTGCTTAAGGTTTTCATAATCTTCGTTATAAATACTGCTTATGACAGGGATGTTCTCTATTTGAAGCAAATCCAAAAACTTCTGGCGAGTTTCGGTTTTGTCCACAAAAACGCCTATTTGAGAATAGGAACAAACCCCGCCCTCAACAAGCTTTTTTATCGAATCAACGACATAAAGCGCCTCATTTTGGACATCTGAAAACTCTAAATATCCAACGTTTTCGGATTCGCATGCCTGAAAAGACAAAACCGATTTCTTCTCAAAAAGCCCCAAAAGATAATCAAGTCGCTGTTTTATGTGTTGATTTTTTGAAAAAAGTCCCGATTTCGAAGCGCAGGAAAGATTTCCGGCAGGGACCTTAAAACCATTTTTCTCCATCGTTTTCAGGTAAAAATCATAAACCTCACAGGTTAATTTGAGCCTCTCCAAATCAGTTTTGGAAAAAGCACAATCACGAAGAATCCCGGCGAAAACCTCGGGGGTTATTCCGCAAGAATTCAACTCGTTAAAAAGATTCAAAAGCTCTTTGAAAAAGTAATCTGACTTCACAAGACAAACCAACGTCCGATTTTTGGAGAAGATTCTTTTTGCGGCAGTTTTGATAATGTTTTGGGCAAAAAGGTTATATGTTTTTTGTGTTTCTGTTTGGTTCATGGGCATTACAACAAATCGTTATCCGTGATTATTCGAAAAACGTGTTCGGGCTTTATCGCAGTCATACAAGGTTCAACCGGAGACGAACCGTCTTTTAAAAACTTGCATTTTCTTTTGTCACAGGGAATACAAGGCAAGTCCGCACAAACAGCAAAATGGTTCATGCCCCAAGGCCCGGTTCTTCCGACAGACGCTGCTCCGTAAAGCCCTATGCAGTATGGCTTTTCAAAAGCAGAGGCAATATGAAGCGGTCCCGTATCACCGGAGACAACCACATCCGCGAGCGAAAACACCGCTGCTGACTCCAAAATATTAAACTGCCCCGCTACCACGTGAATGTTGGGGTGCAAACCTTTATATTCCTCAACTGCCTCGATGTCGTCCTTTGAACCTGTCACAATGACATTGCAGTCATAAGTTTCAATAAGAGAAAGGGCAAGTGCTTTAAACGATTCAAACGGCCACTTGCGACCCTGCCTCGTAACGCTGGTCTGTGTGTTCAAAACAACAATCTTTTTGTCGGAAGGGATAGAACTTTTAACCTTTTCAACAACTGATTCAGGCATTTGAAGCGTCAAATCATTGATATTTTGAAGGCTCTTAATTTTCTTTTTTGCTGTATCAAAAAAGTTCTCAACTGCATGCATTTTAAAAGCTTTTTTATAAATCACCTTGTCTTTAGCGTTCAACAACGTGCTTAAATATTTAAAACGAAGAGATGGCTGCAGATTTATCACAAGGTCGTATTTCTCTTTTCGCAATTCAAGACCCAGTCTCGTTAAAGATTTATAATCCTTACCCTCAAGGATAATAACCCTATTAAGCCTGGAATCGTGCAGCAAAAGTTGTGCAGGAACTTTTGAAGTCACATAATCAATCAAAACATCAGGGTTAAAGTTTTTCAGGCTTCTAAAAATGTTCGATGTATGAACCACGTCACCAATAGCACCTTCTCTGATTATAAGAACTTTTTTATATTTCTTTTCATCCATGCCCGCACCTAGCCTTTATAAAACAAATTCGTAAATATAATCGTCCATCACATAACCATTTCCAATATCTGATTCGTCCTCGCCAATTCTTTCGAAACCGAGTTTTTCATATACAAAGATTGAGAGCATGTTATATTTGTTTACTGTAAGCCTGATCGACCCCAACTCCAAATCTTTTGCCCGTTCGACAATAGCAAGGAAAGCTTTTCTTGCGTAACCTTTTCCTCTGAAATCTTTTTTTATGTAGATTTTCGAAAGAAAAAGATGCCCTGCCTTAGGCTGAAGAGCAAAATAGCCAAAGTTCTCGCCGTCTTCTTCAAGGAAATAATATTCAACTTTTTGGAAGTTGATCTGCCCTTTCACCGCATCAAAAGACTGAAACTTTTCGAGCATGTATTCAATCTGCTCCTTCGAAATGAAGCAGATTGAATACTCGTTCCAAATTTCTTTAGCGAGCGCACAAAGCTCTTCTATTTGTTCGTCAGTTTCAACTTTGACCCAATCAAACATTATTTTTCACACAGTCAACTGACCCCGTTTACCTCAAGCACACCAAGTCCGCGGGATCACTTCCGAAGCCCGGTGCCTGCCTTGTCTTATCTGCTTTCAGCCAATTTTTCTCTGACCTTAGCCTCGACCTCGGCAAGGATTTCAGGGTGAGCCTCGAAATATTCTTTCGCTTTCTCACGTCCTTGACCAAGCTTTTCTTCGTTGTAGCTGAACCATGCGCCTGCTTTTTTCACGATTTCAAAACTTACCGCAACGTCAAGAATGCAGCCGAGTTTGCAGATTCCTTGACCGAAAATTATGTCAAATTCACAGTTTTTGAAAGGAGGTGCTACTTTGTTTTTAACAACTTTAACGCGCACTCTGTTTCCGATGTCTTTATCGTCTTTTTTGATACTGTCGCAACGTCTGATGTCCAAACGAACGCTTGAATAGTATTTCAAAGCATTCCCACCTGTCGTTGTTTCAGGGTTTCCGTACATAACACCGATTTTCTGACGCAGTTGGTTGATAAAAATCACGGTAGTGTTAGTTTTTCCGACAATGCCTGTCAATTTTCTAAGCGCTTTACTCATCAAACGAGCCTGCAGGCCCATTTGCTGGTCTTCCATCGTGCCTTCAATCTCTGCTTTCGGCACAAGAGCCGCAACCGAGTCAACGACAACAATGTCAACCGCTGACGAACGAACGAGTTCTTCTGCGATTTCCAAAGCTTGTTCACCCGTATCAGGCTGAGAGATTAACAATTCATCAACGTTTACACCAAGATTTCTGGCATACTCAGGGTCAAGCGCGTGTTCAGCGTCAACAAAAGCTGCTATTCCGCCTTTTTTCTGGCACTCGGCAACAATGTGCTGCGCCAGAGTTGTTTTCCCTGATGCCTCAGGACCGTAAACCTCAATTACTCTGCCTCGTGGCACTCCGCCGATTCCGAGAGCAATATCGAGCGCAAGCGCGCCTGTCGGGATTGCCTCACAAGCAACCGCTGTTTTGTCGCCCAATTTCATAATCGAGCCTTTACCGAAATCTTTCTCAATTTTTTCAATCGCAAGTTTCAGCGCTTTATTCTTTTCTTCAGAAACACCAACGGTTTCAGAGCCTTTTTCTTTTACTGCCATGAGCTTCTCCCCTTTTGTATTTATATGATTATTTTATATTATTTTCAGCATTTACACAAATTAATTGACGAGTTTAAAAATATCGTTACAAACCCTGAAAACGTCTTTTGCCATTTCGATTGAAAGCATGTTCGGACCGTCACAAAAAGCCTTGTCAGGATCAGGATGAACCTCGAAGAACAAAGCCTTCGCACCGGCTGCAGCAGCCGCTTTCGCAAGAGTCGAAACAAATTTTCTTTCACCTGAAGAGCATTCACCTGCTCCGCCCGGCAATTGAACACTGTGAGTCGCGTCAAACACAACAGGATAGCCCATTTCCTGCATAATCGGAATGCCTCTCATATCTGTCACAAGGTTGTTATAACCAAAGCTTGTGCCTCTGTCAGTGAGAAGGATTCTGTCGTTTCCTGTTTCTGCCACTTTTTTCGCAAGCGGTGCCATTTGAGCAGGGGCAAGGAATTGACCTTTTTTGATGTTTACAATTTTGCCTGTTTTTGCCGCCGCAACAAGCAAATCCGTCTGTCTGCACAAAAACGCAGGAATCTGCAATATATCTGCAACTTCCGCAACAGGAGCAGCCTGCTCAGGATTGTGGATATCGGTTACAATCGGCAAACCAAATTCTTTTTTGATTTCCGCAAGCATTTCAAGCCCCTTTTCCATGCCGGGACCGCGGAAAGAATTAATCGAACTTCTGTTTGCCTTATCAAAAGAAGACTTGAAAACATAGTTCACACCGAGTTCTTCTGTTAGTTTTTTCAAAGCCTCAGCAACCGTAAAAAGCACGTCCCTGCTTTCGATTGCACAAGGACCCGCAAGGATTGTGAGTTTGTCTGAACCAATTTCAAAATCGTTCAGTTTTATCGGTTTTATCTCTGCCATAACTTCCTCCATTATATTTTTTGACAATAATCTTTATAGATTGTAAAATTTAGTTAAGTAGATTATAGCATTAAAAAATTTGGATTAAAAAGAGTAGGAGCACAATTTAGATGTTAATAGAAGAATTATTGGAAGCTGCGGTATCCAAAGGAGCGAGTGATATTCACATCTCTGCGAATTTGCCGCCTGTTTTCCGTATTGACGGGAAACTCGTCAGAACAAACCAAGAAGCACTTACTGCTGAAAACGTCGAAACGCTTGTGTTTCCTATCTTAAATAACGAACAAAGAAGAAAACTCGAACAAGATTGGGAACTTGACCTTTCTTACGGTATTCACGGGCTAGGCCGTTTCAGGGTAAACGTTTACAAAAATAACGGCACTTACGCTGCTGCGTTCAGAACGATTAACACTGAAGTTCCCACATTTGAAAGCCTCGGCCTTCCTCCGATTGTAAGAAAAATCACTGAAAAACCAAGAGGACTAATCCTTGTGACAGGACCGACCGGTTCAGGTAAATCTACAACTCTCGCATCGATGATTGATTACATAAACGAAAATCGCAATGAACACATTTTGACAATTGAAGACCCTGTGGAATTTGTCCACAAGTCTAAGAAAAGTGTCGTTCACCAAAGAGAATTGGGACAAGACACAAGATCTTTTGCAAACGCCCTTAAATCAGCACTCCGTGAAGATCCGGACATCATCCTCGTAGGTGAGATGCGTGACCTTGAAACAATCTCTCTCGCCATCACAGCAGCAGAAACAGGTCACTTGGTAATGGGAACACTCCACACATCCAGTGCCAGCCAAACGATTGACCGTATCATCGACGTATTTCCACAAGGACAGCAGCAGCAGATTCGTATCATGTTGTCAAACTCTTTGACAGCGGTATTTTCACAAACATTGCTCCCTAAAATCAATGAAAACGGTGAAAGAAAAGGCCGTGTTATGGCGCAAGAAATCATGGTCGTGAACGGTGCGATTGCGAACCTTATTCGTGAAGGAAAAACTTCTCAAATGTATTCTGCAATTCAAACAGGCGCGCAACAAGGCATGATGACACTTGAAACTGCACTGGCAAACCTTTACAAACAGAAACTCGTTTCAGCAGAAGACGCTCTTGGAAAAAGCAGCCGTCCTGATGAATTGAAAAGATTAATCGGTATGGGCTAAGGCTTTTTGCCTTTTTTCATCATAATATTCTTTTTGATATAATCCTGCACGCCCGAAGGTATTTGAATATTTTGAATCCCGAGATTATATTTCTTAATTTCGGCCAGCGTTTCCTGTTCGTCCATAAGGTCTTTTTGCGGCATTTTGATTGAGTTTTTGACATTCTCAAATTCATTAGACCTCGGGGCGCCAGAAATCTTCATAATAACGTCATCAATGTTATCTGAATGCATTGAATACTTCTGTGCCAACTCGGTTACACTTGCGCCATAAGGCAGCTTGTAAAGCCACTGAATGGAATTCACATCTCTAGGAGAAAGGCTCACCACCCCATAACGATGCGGCGTGTACATAATGTCGCTTTGATAAGAACTGTGCCCCAGGCCAAGAGCATGCCCGATTTCGTGCAAAATTGTGTGATAAACCTCATTTTCATCCTGATACTGCTGGTGCAAAACCCCGTCAGAAAGTCCGATTTGAATCTCTGCAGAATAAAGCCTGCCGCTGTTGTCAAAATGAAAATAACAATGGCCGAGCGCTTTTCTATCCACTCTTTTCCAGTCCAAATTAATCTGTGATTCATTCAGACTATGGACTATTTTGAATTTGACCTTGCCTCCGCTTGCCCTTTCCCATTGTTCAAGCGCCCTTTGCACCAGAGCCTGATACTTGTAGCTTTCGTTTTGCAGGGAATAAAACTTAAACGGAGCGACATAAAGCCTGAGCGGAAAACAATTCTCCGGCCATCTGATGAGTCGGTTGTCTTTTAAATTATCCTGTAAATAAGTAAGCTTTTCCATACTTGAATATTTTATATTTTTTTCGTTACCAAAGCAAAAATGTCATTAAAAACAATTAAAAGCATAAGAATTATCAAAAGCATGAAGAAGAAATTGCTGATTTTCGCAATAATCTCCTCATCAAGCGGCTTGCCTTTGATTTTCTCCACCAACAAGAATAATAAATGCCCGCCGTCGAGTGCAGGAATAGGTAAAAGGTTCATAATCGCGAGGTTTATGCTGATAATCGCGGTCAACAAAATTCCGTTAAAAATTCCACTGCTTTGAATCATATCCCCGCCCACTTTTGTGATTGCAACAATTCCATGAAGTTCTTTTACGGGAACCTGACCTGTGAAAAGTTTTTCCAACCCTAAAAGTGTCAAATCCGTAATCCTCCACGTATAGGCCAAAGAAGCCGTCACGACTTGTTTCGGAGTTTTTGCGGGCATCAAAACTTCTTCAAGATTTTGTTGAATCCCGATTATCCCTTTTTCGTCAGAATAAATCGGCTTCAATTCAACCTCTTTGACGTCTCTTAAAACAGTAAAAAACATAGGTTTTTTAGTATCAGAAATGGCTTTCGCAACATCTGACAAAGACACTGAACCATCAGCAACAAAGGACTTTTCACCCTGGATTTTGCCTCGCAAAGAAGTCTGTTCTTTTGTTAATTTTATGGCCTCGGGCTTGATTTTTTCCATGCCCATAAGCGCAGCTTTCGAAAGCATAACTTCTTTTTCGTCTTTTAAAGGAACAAGATTGATTTTTGTTCCCTTTTCAATCGCCTTGTCAAAATCTTTTATTGAAGGGTTTTTCCCCGAAAGTTGTTTGAGCGTTTCTTGATAAACCTCTTTTGTAATTTGGCCGTCATGAAGCATGCTCAAGCGCGCAAACTTGTTAACCTGCATCGGTTGAAAAATCTCTGAACCATTGATTTTATAAATTCTATCCCCTTTTTGAAGTCCCGAAAAATAGACCGAAGCGCCCTTTGGAGCAGTAATTTTCTCAACATCGATTTTGTATTTTCCTGAAGGAAGTTGATGCCAAACCGTCGCAGTGAACATCACAAGCACGATTGCACAAATCACGTTCGCAATAACCCCTGCGGAAACGACAATCGTTCTTTTCCAAATCGGTTTGTTTTTGAACAAATCCTCAGGATTCTTTTCTTCTTTAGATTCAAGATCATCATCAGGGAAAGAAACATACCCGCCCAACAAAAGCGCGTGGACAAGGATTTCTGTATCGCCGATTTTTCCCTTAAACAAGGTAG
The DNA here is from genome assembly GCA_964542595.1 of uncultured Muribaculaceae bacterium. Taxonomy (GTDB): domain Bacteria; phylum Cyanobacteriota; class Vampirovibrionia; order Gastranaerophilales; family Gastranaerophilaceae; genus Limenecus. The sequence continues at coordinate 22,990 of CAZIVG010000001.1, forward strand.
GCCCAAAAGGCAAGCCAAAACCGAATTTCTCGACTTTTATCCCGAGCGCTCTTGCTGACAAGAAATGTCCCAATTCATGGACCAAAATCAACAAGCTGATTAACAAAAGCATTATAATTACGTTCATCGGATTCTCTCTTTAATGTGTGTACATTTATTTTATCATATTATAATTATTATATGATTAAATTTCTTGCACAATTACTCGACTTGATATATAAAAAACGCTGTTATTTCTGTTCAAAATCTCAAGAAAACAGCAAAATGTGTTCGAGTTGCTATGAGAAAGTCAATTTTCTCCCCTGTAAAATCCTCAAAAAAATTGAAAAATCGCCTGTTTACAGTGCAACGATTTATGAAAAAGAAATCAAAAAAATGATTCGCGCTATAAAATATCACAACCAAAAAGAACTTGCATATTTTCAGGCGAAATTAATGTATGATTACTGGATGCGCCTTGAAGTCTCGAAGGAAAATTATTCTATCGTGCCGGTTCCTTTGTTCAAAAAAAGGCAGAAAAAAAGAAAATACAACCACATGTCACTGGTAGCGGCAGAATTCTCAAGGCTCTGCGGATACGAAGTTAAAGATGATTTAATCCGCCGAATCAAAGACACGAAACCGCAATACAAACTCTCGATAAAAGAACGAGAAGAGAATTTGCACAACGCATTTGAGGTTGACACAAAAAATTACAACGGAGAAAAACTCCTCATCATCGACGACATTTTAACCACAGGCAGCACGATTTGCGAGATGATAAAAACTCTGAAAAACAGCGAAATCACAGAGGTTTGTGTTTTTGTGACAAGCTGCACAGACTTTAATCTTTATCACTAAAAATTAATCAACCCTCTCAACAACAATCCCGACCCACTGGTCCTGGTTCATTATTTCAAGGACTTTGAGATTGTGTTTTTCAACCGCATCCAAAACAATCTGTTTTTTCTCGTTTAAAATGCCGCTCAAAACCATTTTCGCAGAAGGTTTCATAATTTCTTTCAAATCGCCCATAATCTCAGCAAGCACGTTATGCAGAATATTTGCACAAACAAAATCAAACTGTTCGCTCAACATATCAACGGTTGCGTGAGAAAAATCTATTTTGTTGAAAACGCCGTTCACCTGCGCATTGTCTTTTGCAACATCAATAACAAGAGGGTCATTGTCAATCGCAAC
>CAZIVG010000002.1:0-22780 GCA_964542595.1 uncultured Muribaculaceae bacterium
CATCATCGTCATTTTCCCAGTATTCCATCATTGTTTCAGCGTTGATATCCGCTTGGTTTCCGATAGACACGAATTGAGCAAAACCAAGGTTAAGGTCTTTCAAGATGTTCAAAATACCGCCGCCCAAAGCACCTGATTGAGAAACGAAACCGATGTCACCTCTTACAGGCAAAGATTCTGCAAAAGTCGCATCCATTTGAACTGCAGGGTTAGTATTTAAAACTCCGAGGCAGTTAGGACCAACGCATCTCATGCCGTATGAAGCCATTTTTTCAGCCAATTCTCTTTCAAGTTTTTGACCTTCTTCGCCTGTTTCTTTGAAGCCTGCAGAAATGATACAAATTCCTTTGATTCCTTTTTCGTTGCATTCATCTATTGCAGCAGGAACAAATTGTTTCGGAATTACAATAACCGCAAGGTCAATGTTTCCGGGGACTTCTTTTACAGATGTGTAAACCTTGAAGCCTTCGATTACGTCAGCTTTAGGGTTGATTGGGTAGATATCACCTTTGAAACCGTATTCTTTCAATCTTTTCATGATTTCAGAACCGATAGTTTTTTCTCTCGTTGATGCACCGATAACAGCAATTGCCTTTGGGCGCATAATGTGGTCTAGTTGTTCTTTTAGCATTTTTTCACCTTTCTTTTTGGTTTTATAGGTTTTTCACGATTAAAATTTCAAAAATCACAATTCAATTATCCATCAAAAAAATTATATTAAAAAACGAAAAGCTTTTAATATCCGTTATCCAGCCACGGCCTCTCTCTGAAAACAGCACCAAGTGATTCAATTTGAGATTTACAGGCCTCAAGGTCAACTTTGTAATCTTTGTAGCCCGTTACAATGGTAGCGGTAACTTCGATCCCACCACTTAAGCAGTCTTTAATAAATTCTTGCATACCTTCGTAGGCATTTTCAATTTTCGGCTGGGAAAGTTCGTCATAAACAGCTTTATTTTCACCGTTGTAACTGATTGAAACACTGTCAATCAGCCCAACCAATTCGGGCACAATATTTCTTTTATGAATCAAATTGCCCTGACCGTTTGTGTTTATTCTGGTTTTTATGTGAGGATATTTTTCTTTTATGTAGCGCGCAGTTTCTTTGAGTTCGTCAAGTTTCAAAACAGGTTCGCCATAACCGCAAAAAACTATTTCACTGTAATTCTGCGGATTGAATGCATCGAGTTGTTTTTTTACGTCCTCAACATCAATTTTTTCTGAGTCCAAAAACAGATTCGCACCAACCACATCCTCTTTTATGGAGCGAATACAAAACACACAATCATTTGTGCATAAATTGGTTAAATTTATGTAAATTTTACCATCCAACAAATATACATAATTGTTAATATTCATGATAATTTAATTGTCGCACAATCCTCATGCTCAATCAAGGAAAAACTTTTTAGTCTTGAATTTTACCTGTTCTCAGTACGTATGAAACGCAACCATAAGTTTTGGCACATTTCTCTTCTGAAAACGCTCCCGATGGAACCAACCCTTTTCCATCAATCAATAAAAATAAATATCTATCGACGCCCCACTGATTAGGCTTTTGAGCCCCATTAATGTCAATATGCATTGTAGCTTTAACGTTTGGATAGTCTTCAGGATCAATGCCATACGAATCGATAGAACCATAGCCGGGAGAAATACTAACACTTGAACCGTCCGCCAAAAGCAACCCTCTGTCACCATACACAATGTCGTTAGAGCCGTTTTTCATTTTTATATTACCATCGTACATACAACCTTTTTCAGGGGGACACGATTGAACTACACTCAATTTATCTTTGTAATAATTCTGTGGCGAAGTCCCCGCCCATCTTCGGACAAAACCTTCTTCTTGAATAATCAAATCTGTAGCCTGAGCCATAATTGTGAAGGTTTTTTTAAGTTTCGTTGCCATTTCTCGGCTATCGGCATCTTTTTTGATTGCAGGAATCGAGATTGCAGCAACAACGCCAATTATCATTAAAACTATTAGCGTTTCCGCCAATGTAAACGCAGTATTTCTTTTCAAAGCCACTCCTTAAATTAAAGAGTCTCTGCTCTTTTTAACATAAAAGCCAAGACCCAAAGACTTGTACCTGTTCAGTTCGTTTTTCAGGTTATAAACTTCTTTATTCAATTCATTCATTTTGTAGCGCAAAGTCTCGTTTTCAGTCTTGCATCTGACCAATTCTACAACAACTTCATCCATTCCATCAAGCTTTTCATCAAGTTTTTCACTTAATTTTTCGTCAAGCAACTTTGATAATTTCTGAGAAAGATTTTCTTCCATTGTAGAAATCGATGTGCAAATCCTATCAACCGCGGCTTTCGAAGAGGCTTGTGCAGGAGGCTGAATCATTTGGTTCTTCAATGGACTCACGGCCTTTACAGGCACCGAAACATGGCTTCTTTTTTCTTGTTTCGATTGAGCCTGAAGACCTTTAATTCTTCTTAAAATTTCAACATCATCTTTAGAAAAGTACGTTCTGCCGTGGATGTCTTTTTTAGGCATCATTGAAACCTGCGCACAAAGTTTTGCAATCCCTTTATTATCAAGACCAAGGAGGTTTCTAACTGTTTCGACAGAAAAATTTTGAATTTTTGTTTGGGGTTGTCTGTTTAATGATGAAGCCAAGGTATGCCCTTCCTCTGAAATGTTGAAATATATAAAAATTTCTATTAATAATTATTATATTTTAAAGTTATTCCAAATAAAATAAAAAAAGAAAACATCTTTACATTGGTTTAGAATATATATTTTTTACAACTATAAGTTATCTTTTGCGTTCTTATGTTATTCGTTAAAAGGATTTTTCTGTTTAATTTTCTGAGCGTCACTTTTCACAACCAATCCGCATTTTGTACAGGCGAGAGTTTCATTCGTGCTATCTATCGGCAAAAAAACATGACTACAAAATTCTTCCTCGAAAGACGCATCTTCAAGCAGTTGAGAAGCATGTTTTTTGGAATTGTTCTTTTTTTCTTTTATTAATTTTGCAATCAATTCTAATAAATACATAATTTAATTATAAAATAAAAAGCCCCCAAATTAAATTCGAGGGCGATCTTATGAATGTTGGAGAAGTTTCAGAAATAATCTTTTTCGTACTTATTTAACCATGCCTGCAGCGATTTCATACTTCGATTCTTCACTGATAGGAGCATTTTCGCCTAATTCTTTGTCGATTGCGAGCAAGCCTTCTGCAACTTTGCCTTCAAAACTAGCAACAAAACCTGCAATGCGTGCAGCCTGTTCGGGTGTGACATATTTTTCAACGTCATAAGTCTTTGGCGCAGTCACTTTTGGCTGAATTACGACTGCAGATTGTGCCATGTAATTCAAAACATCATCGGGCTTCACTGCCGGTGCATGGGGCTGTGCGGCAGCTGTTTCGGGCTTTTCTTCCGGCTTTGATTCCGGACCCTTTTGCGGCACGTTATATGGATTTACCGAACCTGTGTTGATACCAATTCCTGGAATATTGTTTGTCATCTTATCTTCTCCTGTTTTATTAAACTTGTTTCCACACCCTTTATATCGGATTAATGTTTAATGAACTTTAGAGATAAGTCAGAAATTTGAACGATTCTTTTACATAAGTTTACATTTGGCTAAAACTGCTTCAAAAACCTTACATCATTATTGAAAAACAACCTGATATCGTCGATTGCAAGTTTGAGCATAGCAAGCCTTTCAATACCCATGCCGAATGCCAAGCCCGAATAAACTTCAGGATCGATTCCGACACCTTTCAAAACATTGGGGTCAACTATTCCGCAGCCGAGAATTTCAAGCCAGCCTGTTCCCGAGCATACGCGACAGCCTTTGCCTTCGCACATAATGCACTGGATGTCGACTTCTGCAGAAGGTTCTGTAAACGGGAAAAAGCTGTTTCTAAATCTTGTGGGTCTCGTTGCACCGAAATAGATTCTCAAAAATTCGTTCATTATCCCTTTTAAATCAGCAAAAGTGATATCCTTGTCCACCAAAAGACCTTCAATCTGGTGAAAAAGATTGTTTTTTCTTGCGCTGACTGATTCGCATCGATAAACTCGACCCGGAGAGATTACTCTGATTGGCGGCTTGCTTGAAAGCATTTCATGAATCTGAGAGCCTGAAGTGTGGCTTCTTAAAACCACATTATCCGCAACCTTTGTAAAGAAAGTATCTTGAACATCTCTTGCCGGATGGTCTTTGGGGATATTCAAAGCGTCAAAATTGAAATATTCTGTTTCAACCTCAGGTGAATTTTCATTATGAACAAGAGAAAACCCCATTCCCTGAAAGATTTCAACAATTTCATCGACCGTCTGTGTAAGAGGATGAACCCTACCTTGAGGAACAAAGGAGCCCGGCAAAGTGACATCGATTCTTTCTTTTTCAAGCCTATCGTTCAATTCTTTTTGGTAAAACATTTGAAACTTTTCATTCAATTTTTCTTCAAGATCTTTTGTAATCATGTTAGACATTGAACCGACAATTTTTTTATCTTCGTTAGACATATCTTTGAGATTCTTTTTAATTTCGTTCAATTGGCTTTTTCTGCTGAGGTAAGTGTTTTTTACTTCCTCAATATCGTTTGTTGATTGAATTTTTTCGATTGCTTCAAGTGCTGATGCGTGAATTTTTTCTAAAGTTTCTTTCATTTTAATCCTCGGAAATTTTATATTCGTAAGATTATTATATTATAAACTCGTAAAAAAAGAGGCCTTATTTTTGACCTCTTTTTTAGTTTATTTTTATAGTTTCTGAGTTTTCTTATTTAACATTTAAATCAAGATTATTTAGAGGGAATATAAGATTTCCATATTCATGTTCAGGCTTGTCCAATCCATTTTTAACAATAACTTTTTCAACCAAAGCCGCTATTTGAGCGTCTGTTTTTGCATCAGGGAAGTTAGCTTTTACAACATTCCAGACGCAATCTCCTTTTTTGACTGTATAGATGCCATCTTCTCCGACTTTGCCTGGAGCTGGGGCAGGTTTTTTAGCAACCGGAGTCGGAGTTGCGGGCTTTTTAGCAACCGGAGCCGGAGTTGCAGGTTTTTTAGCAACCGGAGCTTCTGGTGCTGTAGGAGATTTTTCACCTTTTGAATCACCGATAGTTTTGTCACCAATGAATTTGCCCAATAAGTAGCCGCCGATACCGCCGACTGCGCCACCGATTAAAGTACCAAGACCTGGACAAATAGCTGTACCAATTGCAGCGCCGCCTTTTGCACCGGCCCACGCGCCACCCAAGGCAACTGCAGACTTTCCTGTTTGTTTTACGGCCGCTTTTGTACCACCTTTTTTATATGAATCATAAACTTCGTAACCTTCTACAGCAACGGCTACTGCGGCACCGGCTCTTCCTGCCCATTTTGCTGTGTTTGCTAATTTCGATGTGCCTTTAACAGAAGCAGGAGTTGTGGAAGACGAAGAGAATGAGTCTCCAACATTTACCGGCTTGGGTGCTTTGGGAGTGGGTTTTGCATTACCTGCCAAAACATCTTTTGCCTGTTGAGTATTTAAAGGCTCAATTTTCGAACCTGTATTTCTTGATCCGCTAATTAAATCTCTGCGAGCTTTAATATTATCTTGATAAGTTTTTTTTGCTGCGACTTCTGCCTTTGCTTTATTTTCTGCAATAACTTTAGCTGCATTTTCATCTGCCTTTACGCCACCAAATTTTGGTCCTGAATTATAATTTGTAGCCGCTTTGGGTGATGGAGTCGAAGTATTCAACGTTTTTGCTTGAGCATTCAAGTCATTTCTCATTTGGCCCAATTGCTGCGAACCTTGTTGTCTTGCTTTAATCTGTGCTGCTGATTGCGATTTTCCTCTAATTGCTGTCATTTCTAGTCTCCTCATTAAAATTTATAATCTCGTGTATATGTGTATATAAAAAAAAATCTGAGACCTAAATTGCTTTTTTAAACAAACGACATGTTGGCAATCTAGAAATAAAGGCCAATTATTAACCATTCGCGCCATTTACAAAACTTAATACTTCTGGCCATAAATTTAACTTATAATTAGTTCAAGAAAAAATTTAATCAGGAATAAATATGAAAATATCAATTTTAGGTTCAACGGGTTCGATAGGCAGACAGGCAATAGAAGTTATCCAAAAAATGCCCGATTATTTTGAGGTCATTTCACTTTGCGGCGGGGACAATCTCGAAGTTTTGCGCAGCCAAATAAAATTGATTAACCCCAAAAATGTTTGCGTAAAATCTGAACAAAGCGCGTTGGAACTAAAAAAAGAATTCCCTAAAATAAATATTATTTTTGGTGAACAAGGGCTGATTGATGTCGCATCAGACAAAGAAAACGACAGAATTCTCGTTTCTGTTTCGGGCAAAACAGGGCTGAAACCTACGCTTGCGGCGATTGAAAACGGAATCGACATTGCGCTTGCAAACAAGGAAACACTCGTTATGGCGGGCGATATTGTTATGAAACGAGCGCACGAAAAAGGTGTGAAAATTCTCCCTGTGGACTCTGAACACGGAGCAATCCACCAGTGTCTGACGAATCTTAACGAGGTTGAAAAGCTTATTATTACTGCTTCAGGCGGACCTTTCAGAAACAAAACCATTGATGATATAAAAAACGCAACTGTTGAACAGACGCTCGCACATCCGAAATGGAATATGGGTAAAAAAATTACAATCGATTCTGCAACCCTTATGAACAAAGGGCTTGAGGTAATCGAAGCACACCATCTTTTCAATATGCCTTATGATAAAATTCAGGTTGTTGTGCATCCTCAAAGTATTTTGCACAGCGCGGTTGAGTACGCTGACGGAAGCGTCATTGCACAACTCGGATTCCCGTCAATGCATATTCCGATTCAATATACTTTGACTTATCCTCAACGTTTTGAGGGGATAGAGACGAGAAGTTTTGATTTTGTTAAGGCAGGACGTCTGGATTTTGATGAGCCGGATTTGGAAAAATTCCCCTGCCTAAAACTTGCTTTTGAGGCAGGAAAAGCAGGCGGCACGCTACCAGTTGTGATGAATGCAGCCAATGAAGAAGCGGTTTTTGCATTTTTGGATAAAAAGATTTCACTTTGGGATATTTATGAAATAACGTCAAAAATGATGAACTCTCATAAGAACATTTTGAATCCTTCTTTAGAGCAAATCTTTGATGTCGATAAGATTACAAGAGAATCCGTAAAAACTTTAACAAAAATTTAACTTGTAAAATTTGCTAAACATTTTGAGATTTTTGTTAAAGTTTCATGCTAGATTAGATTTAACTTAAAAAACCCATTTTGAAGTATGAATGAAAAAATAGTAAAGATTTTAGTCAAGGAGATTTATTAATATGCCGGATTATTTGACCAAAGAAGAGATGAGACAATGGAGAAGTTCTTTGGAAAGAATTACGCTTGAAGATTTTGCCAAAAGATTAGGCAAAGTTATAAACGACGAAAAAGAAACCAATGATATGGTCGATATGGTTTATAAACATTCATCCGAAGTCAGATTTGTTTCAAATGAAGAAGTTTCTGCGCCAAAATATAATAGCAATTTGAAAGCAGAAAGAATTAGTGCGCTCGCTCAACAGTCTTTTGAAAGAGAGAAAGAATTGTCGACAAAAAGAGACTTGAGAGAGTTGAAAAAAACCGAACAACCTAAAAAAGAAATTGAAAAATCCATAACAAAAAAAGAAATTGTGAAACCGGCACAAAAAGAAGTTCAACAGGAATCAAAACCGGTCAAGAAGGAACCTGTTTCTTTGAGAGAAGAAGTTCAAATTACTTTTAAAAAGAACCTCACTCCTCGTGAACAGGCTGTTTTTGAACACTTCTTGAACAACAAAAACCAAATCGTTTACGCTAAAGAACTCGCAACGGTTTTGGAATTGCCAAGAGATTATGTTTACAAATACATCAAAAACCTCAGAGCAAAAATGAACGAAAATTTCCTCCAAAATGCCGACAATGGCGGGTTCGTTTTAGAATTAAAATAAAAACAAAACATAAAAAAAGACTTGAACAAAGATTCAGGTCTTTTTTAGTTTTAAAAAATTACTTCTCTACTTCTCAAAAAATATAGTATCGTGCCCCGGAATTCTTTCGAGGCTATTTTCTCGAAGCGGAGACGCCATTCTTTCCGAAATATTCTTTCTGAATTTCTGCGAATTTTCATTTTTAGCTTCGTTAGTTTGAAACTTTCTAAGTAAGTTTTTTCCGAACATGTTACCCATTAGCTATACCTCTTTCCTTAGAATCTTAGAAAAGATCCGTTACAAATAAAGTAAATTTTAATAAACACACATAAATATTTTGATGACCTTAGTATATTATTACATTTTTTTTCGATTTTGCCAATACATGTGTAGTAGAAATAGTGTAAAACTTTACACTTAATTTTCGAAAATATGGACAATCGAGCATGTTGATAATAAAATTACAGTATTATACAGTCCGAAAAAATTTTGAAAGAAATTTTTGAGCGGCCCTTGAAAAGGTGAACACAGAAACAGCGACGTCGAGTCGGTGGTTATGTGTGACACTAGATTAGAATAAAGGAGAATTTTTATGAAATTAATGGAAGGCAAAAAAGGTATTATTTTTGGCGTTTCTAACGCAAGAGGCATCGCTTATGCTATTGCACAACAAATTCACCAGGCAGGCGGAGAAATCGCTTTCACTTATGCAAATGAAGCGATGGAATCACGTGTTCGTCCTTTGGCTGAAGAAATGAATTCAAAATTAATCTTGGAATGTGACGTAACAAACGAAACACAGGTCAAAGAAGTTTTTGCCGAATATGAAAAAACATACGGAAAAGTTGATTTCGTAATCCACGCAGTCGCTTTTGCAAACAAAGATGACTTGATGGGTGACTTCATCGACACATCAAAAGAAGGCTGGGACCTCGCTCTCGGCGTAAGCGCATATTCTTTGGTAACCCTTGCCAGAGCAGCAAAACCTTTGATGAACGAAGGCGGTTCAATCCTTGCGTTGACTTACCTCGGCTCAGAAAAAGTTGTTGCTAACTACAACGTTATGGGTGTAGCCAAAGCAGCTCTTGAATCTTCTGCAAGATACCTTGCTGACAACCTCGGCAAAATCGGTGTGAGAGTGAACTGCCTTTCTGCAGGTGCTGTAAAAACGCTTGCTGCTAAAGGTATCTCAGGCTTCGACAGAATGCTCAAAGCAGCTATTTTGAAAGCGCCTTTGAAAAGAAATGTTTCTCTTGAAGATGTAGGAAAAACTGGTCTTTACCTTGTTTCTGACTTGTCTTCAGGCGTTACAGGCGAAATCGTACACGTAGATTGCGGTTGCCACTCGGTTTATGCTTCGATTGATGAAATGGAAGCTACTTACGCTTACCAAAAAGAGTAGGATTATAGTATTTTAAGGGCAGACAAGTGTTTGCCCTTTTTAAATTTTTTACAGATAAAATAGTCGAAACGATAAGGATTAAGAAAAATGATTATTAAGAAAAACAAAACGAAAATCGTCGCAACGCTTGGACCGTCAAGCTGTGAAGAAGATATTATCGAAAAATTAGTGCTTTCAGGCGCAACAATGTTTCGTATAAACACTTCACACAACACTGCTGAAGCGCATGCGCAAACTATTGCACGAATCAGAAACGTTGAAAAAAGATTGAAAACTTTCATCCCTGTTCTTGTTGACCTTCAAGGCCCAAAAATCAGAGTCGGAAACTTGATTGAGCCGATTGCAATCGAACCCGGAAAAGAGTTGGTTCTCGAGTACGGATTGGATCAAACTGACCCGAACATCGTTCCTGTTGACTACAAAGGTGTCGCAGAAGATGTTCACGAAGGCGAATGCATTCTTTTGGATGACGGAAAAATCAAAATCCAGGTTATCAAAAAAGACGGAACGAAAGTTCACGTAAAAGTTCTCCACGGCGAACTCTTGAAACCAAGAAAAGGTATCAACATCCCGGGCGGCACAAAAAGTGTTTCTGCAATCACGGAACGCGACGTTGACTTCATCAAGTTCGCTGTAGACAACGGTGCAGACTACCTCGCGTTGTCATTCGTAAGAGACAAAGACGATATCATGCTCGCAAAAAAATATTTAAGCCACTTCGGCGCGGATATTCCTATCGTTGCAAAAATCGAAAAACCTGAAGCTGTTAAAAACATCGAATCGATTCTCGAAGTTGTTGATGCGGTTATGGTTGCTCGTGGTGACTTGGGTATCGAACTTGCTCCCGAAAAAGTGCCGATGGTTCAAAAACAAATCGTTGACGCGGCTTTCGCTCACAGAAAAACTTGTATCGTAGCTACTCAAATGCTTGAGTCCATGATTGAAGAGCCTATCCCGACAAGAGCAGAAGCTTCTGACGTTGCGAACGCAATCCTTGACGGTGCTGATGCGGTAATGCTTTCAGGCGAAACTGCTGCGGGTAAGCACCCTGTTGAAGCTGTTAAAATGATGGCGATGATTGCTCACGACGTTGAAAACAGCAACTTTGTAAGCTACAATCTCGATTTGCCTATGAACCCAAATTACGAACCGACACCGCAAGCTGTTGCTGCGGCGGCCGTAAAAATGGCTAATGATCTTGATGCGAAAGCAATTCTTGCTTTCACACACACAGGTTACACTGTTAAATTACTTTCAAAATTGAGGCCGTCTGTTCCTGTACTTGCAATTTCTGACAGCGAAAAATCTTGCAGAAAATTGAATTTATACTGGGATATGCACCCTTACTTGAAAGATTGGGACGTTGTTTTGAACGACGAATTGTTGAAAAAAATCGACAAATTGTTGCTTGAGAAAACAGAATTCAAAAAAGACGACAGAGTAATCATCATCGGTTCTATTCCGAAACTTATTTCGGGCAGAACAAACTTTGTTCGTGTTCACAGAATGTGCGCATTCTAGAACAGGAAAATTATTAAATATAAAAAGCCGAAAGATAGTTTCTTCCGGCTTTTTTATTTTATACTCACGAAAAATAATTTTGACCATGAATCTTATTCTCCTCTTGCGGATCCTTCATTGTCCCAATTCTAAAAGAATTCCTCCCATATTTTGTCTCTAAATTGTCCCAAAGTTCAGAAAGCTTTTTTGCCTTTTTCGTTTTTTCATCCTCAAAAAGAAAAAGTTGAGAGGCTGACTTTTCAGAAAGCTTTTCGGCAAAAATCCCTGAAGCACGATAAATAAAGGAAGGGCTGTAAAGTTTTTCAAGAAGCTGCTCTGCATACTGATTAATCAAAAATTCACTATCTGTAGGGTCAGGAAGAACTACTTTCTCTGTAAAAACCTGAAAATCCTTTGTACGAAGCATTACGAAGATAATCTCTGTCTGAAGCCCCAATTTTCTGAGTTTCGCACAAATCTGATGAGTGTGGTAACGTAAAGAATCTTTTATATATTTCTTGTCATTTGTAAATTTAGCAAAAGCACTGGTTTTTTGAATGGACTTTGGCTGTTCAATCTTACTTTCAACAGGATAAGCGCTCTCCCCCGACAACTCCATTTTCAATTCCAGACCTCGTTTTCCCCAGATTTTTTTGAGCCAAAAATCGTTTTGTTTCATAATCTCATTGCCTTTGTAAATTCCATACTTATGAAACAAAGCAGCAGTGTTTTTCCCTACACCCCAAATTTGTTCAATCGGGGTTTTTTTGAGAATCTCATCAATATCTCTTCTTCTTATTCGAAAAACTCCATTAAATTCCTTATGCTTTTTGGCTTTTTCACAGGCAAGCTTTGCGAGTGTTTTAGTCGGAGCAAGTCCAATCGAGACAGGGACACCTATTTCGTCCATGATTTCTTTTTTAATTCTGAGAATAATTTCTTCATAGGAGCATCTATAGAGCTTTTTCAAACCCGTCAAATCCAGAAACGCCTCATCTATGGAATATTGTTCCACATCCGGAGTCAAACTTTGGAGTTTGAGCATAATTCTATTTGAAATATCATGGTAAAGCCCGAAATTTCTGGAAATATAAATAACGTTTTCAAATTGTTTTTTTGCGATGAAGAAAGGCATTCCCATTGTGATTCCAAGCTCTTTTGCTTCTTTTGAGCGAGCGATTACACACCCATCATTATTACTCAAAACACAAACCGCACGATTTAGAAGAGACGGGTTCATAAGTTGTTCGCATGACACAAAAAAGTTGTTACAATCTACGAGTGCTATTTCTGCCATAATCTGACTTTTGACCTTTTTAAACTATTCAACTTGGGGAAAAGAAAAGAGCGGGACCAACTATTTTTATCAGCAAATATTTAAATTGAAAGACTGAGTCCCGCATTTATTATTAGGAAGGATATTTTTATAGCTGTCTGACAACCCCTGTAGCAATACCGAAAATAGTCAAAACCTCTTTCGGCTCAAGAATCGGATATTCCGGGTTTTCGGGCTGAAGCCAGATTTTTCCGTCTTTTTGGCGGTACGTTTTCAGAGTGTACCCATTGTCTATAAACGCAAGAACAATATCTCCGTCTTTTGCGTTCGGAGTCTTTTTAACAACAACTTTGTCTCCGTCAAAAATCCCTGCGTTAACCATTGAATCGCCTGATACATTGAAAACGAAGGTTGAAGGGTTGTCCAAATCAAAATTAGCATCGAGAGAAATTCTTTTTTCGATACTATCTTCAGCAACCGACGCAAATCCGGCCCTGACTGAAGTAGTAAACAAAACTGCCCCAAAACATGAAGGATTTATTACAAAACTCCCGTTTTTTTCTTCAATCAACCCAAACTCTTTCAGTTTGTTGAAATACTGCCAAACTGAATTTTTGTGCTTGAAGCCAAATTCAGAAGCAATTTTTTCAAAACTCGGCAGAGGCTCTTTTCCGTAGGCTTTTTTAAGATTCTCGAAGAAGTTTTTTTGTTTTTCGCTCAAATTTTGATTCATCATGTTTTTATTATAGACGCTTGTCTATAAAATGTCAAGCCAGCCAAAAAACCAACAAAATCAAAGGCTCAAGAGAAATGTTACAAAGTATTAAGGGGCAAGAAAGAAATAATCATGTTTACAGCCTCGTTTGTTTTTATATTCATATAGGTGAATTAAAAAATTATTGTGGTAGCAGTTATAGAAAGTAGGTAATTTATGGTATGCGGTTTCGGACCAATCGGTATGGTTCCTTTGGGTTATGAGTTTTGTACATCAAAGGCTCCCGTCGAAGAGAAAATGGACAAGTTTCAGGAAAAAGTTAAAAATAAAGCGAAGCACGGTGCAGCCACAGCAGCAACAACAAGCTTAACAATTGCAGGCGCAGCAGCTGTTTTGGGACATGAAGAGAAAAAAGCAATTGTTGACAGTGCAAAATTAGCAACAAAAACAGCAGACAAATTCATCAAGGATACGCCCAAAGTCTCAGAAGATTTGTTGAATGCCGTTAAAAACAAAGATTTTAAAGGTTTTAAATATGCAAGTGACAACATTAAAAATGCAACCAAAAGCACTGCAAAAGAAGTAGGCAAATTCATCAAAACAAAGCCTATTGATCTTGCAACAAAATTTGAAACCATAAAAACAGGAAAAGGATTTATCGACAAAGCTAAACAAAAAGGCTCCCAAATTTATAATATAGTTAAAAAGTCACTTACTTTTGGTTCTAAAAAGCTGGGTGCAATGTTTGATACTGTATCAAACAGCCTCAAAACATTACCCAAAAATCAAAAAGTTGCCCTTGGCATCTTAGGAGCAGGTCTGGTTGCGATTGGTCTAATCAACAATCACAGCAGTTACAAAAACGGAAAAATTGACCAAAAATACGAACAAAAAAATGAACCGGTATAAAGTTCTCTCAAATTAATTTAAACCTAATTGCATATCATGCCAAAAGCAGGTCTTGAATCAAGATCTGCTTTTTGGTTTGTTTGAGAATTAATCCGATGCAGCAGATAAAAATCAATCTCGAAAATAAGGCAAGTCATCATTCTTATCCAAAGTTTTCGCATCATTTTTAAAAATCTTAGATTTGTAAATCCCCAATTTTGCAAGCGCATAAAGCAAACTGACTTTCAAAACGCCCAATCCGTATTTGCAACTTCTCATAAAGTTGATTGATGATGCATCCGGGAAATACTTTGTAGGACAAGAGATTTGGCCGATTGTATAACCCTTATAAAAAATCAAAGCCAACATTTCGTTGTCGAAAATAAAGTCATCATCGCAATCTTTCAGTGGCAATGTTTCAAGAACCTCTTTCGTAAAAGCACGAAAACCTGTGTGATATTCAGTCAAGCGCTCTCCCAAAAGCATATTTTGGAAAAATGTTAAAAACTTATTCGCAACGAATTTGTAAAGCGGCATTCCACCTTCCAGCGCACTTTTCCCGATGAAGCGTGAAGCGATGCAGGCGTCATATTCGTCAAAAGCAAGCATTGTAGCCATCGCAGGCACAAGTTTCGGCGTATATTGATAATCCGGATGAACCATAATCACGATGTCCGCATCCGTTTTCAAAGCCGCAGTATAACAGGTTTTTTGGTTTCCTCCGTATCCTTTGTTTTTGTCGTGAACAATCGTTGTTATACCGAGGTTTTTTGCCACTTCTTTCGTTTTGTCAGAAGAATTGTCATCCACGAGGATAATCTCATCAACTATGTCTTTGTAAAGTTCGTCATAGGTTTTTTCGAGAGTTTTTTCTGCGTTGTATGCAGGCATGATTACGACGATTTTTTTGTTGTTTATCATTCTTAATTCCTCGTGAGTCGTGATTTGTTCAATTCATAGTATAATCAAAATAGTTGAGGAGTACAATTTGTATGGAAAAGTTTATAAAATTTGGACAAAAATATAATTTAAAAGAGTTGGGTTTAATCTTTGTTTTTTCTTTCTTGTTGTTCGTTATTTTTTATGGAAAACAAGACGCATACCTTGTAGATGTTGGAAGAGAAGCCTATATTCCCTGGCAAATTCTTGAGGGAAAGGTTCTGTACAAAGACATTTTCAATGTTTACGGGCCTTTGGGTTATCAGATTAATGCGATTGCTTATTTAATCTTCGGAACAAGCTTAAACACCCTATATTTGATGGGCTTTTTCAACTCTCTTCTGATTTCTTTTGTGACTTTTTTCAGCGCAAAATTGTTTGTAGATAAAAAAACAGCCCTTTGCATAACTGCACTTACGATGTCAGTTTGCATTTATATAAGAACTTTTTTTAATTTTATTTTCGCATATTCATATTCAGCACTTTACGCGCTGTCAGGTTTTTTGCTTTCGCTTTTTTCAATGCTTTTGTTCATCAAAGAAAAGAAAAGAAAATACCTTTGGGTTGCATTTTTGTGTGCAGGATTTTCCCTTGCCAACAAAATCGAATACCTTCCTTATTTTTGTCTTTTATTCTTAAGTTTGCCTTTTGTCTTAACTGAAAAAAAAGACTGGAAAAATTATTTCAAAGCGTTTTTGGCATTTTCAATTTTTCCTGTTTCATCTTTTGGGGTTTTACTGCTTCAAGGTGCAGGATTCGGAGATTTTTTAGACGCATTCGTTTTGATAAAAAAACTAATGAATGTTCCTGCAACAGAGTATTTTTACAACGCTTACGGGCTTTATTTTAACCCATTACATGCAAAACTGTCGTTTTACTATCTTGGAAAACTTTTGTCGATTGCACTGCCTTGTGCCGTTTTATTTTACGGGCTGAATTTTCCGGGGGAAAAATATATTAAAAATAAAGCCTTAAAAACTTTTTTGAATATTGCTGTATTTTTTGGAATGTGTACTGCCGTGGTTAAGTTTATGCCACAGTTTTTACCAATGAGTGAGGGGCATTTTTGTTGGCTGGGGCTGAGTGGTGCATTGTGTGCATTGGTTTTTGGACTGTGGTTTTTATACAAATTAATAAAAAACAAATTCGATTTTTCATTAATAAAAGCAAAAGACAAAATGTTTTTTTTCATGCTTTTGAGTGCGCTATGCGTCTCTATTAAAGGGATTTCAGGTATAACAACCGAGTGTTACGGGACATTTTCTCTTGCAGCATTGTTTTTGCCTTTTGTGATTTTGTTTGTCGTTTATCTTCCAAGAATTTTCAAATCGATAGACAAAGAAGTTCTCGGAAAAACCGTTGTGAATTTGTGTTTTATCGTCGTCTTTTCCTATCTTTTTGCAAACACTTTTCGTCTGGTTCAAAACCCTCTTTACCCTGTAAAAACAGAGCGCGGAAAGATTTTTGTAAGGGAAGTTTTTAAGTCACAAAACGAATTTATAAAGTATATTTCGAAAACCACGCCGAAAGATGCTGTTGTCGTTTCGACTCCTGAAGGCGCAATAATTAACTTTTTGGCTCAAAGAAAATCGCATAATTTGTATTATTACCTTATTCCGGTTAATGTCCAGGTTTTTGGCGAAGATAAGATACTGTTTGACTTTAAAAAAAATCCGCCTGATTATTTCATTATGAACAATGTTCCTTATTCACCATTTAATGTGGGAGATTTTTGTGACTATGCAAACAATATTTGCAATTTCATAGAATCTGCTTATGAGCCTGCAGTAGAGGTTGATGATGGGGTGCGTTTTGTTTTGTACAAAAAGAAAAAGTAAAGGAATTTTCGTGAAAAAAAATATTTTTTTGGTTTTAAGTTTATGTTTTACAACTCTGGCCGCTTTCGCCCAAAGCGACTCCGGCATGCCCGTTTGGGAAGATTACTGTCCTGCAAAGTTTTTGAATGCAAAAACAGTTACGACAGAAGAATATCAATCGATGCAACGTTTCAAGTTTGTCCCTCCAACAAAAAAGCAGGTTTCAAACTACAACAAAGCTGTGGATTACTGGAATGACAGAAAAATAAAATTTGAAAAATTTGTTCAAGTTTGTTCGAATTTCCCCGAAGATAAGAAGGCACAATGTTTTGAACGGATTGACGAAAGAGAAACAAGACTGAATGAAGAACTGGAAAAACTTCACAAAAAACAACTGAAGTCAAGCACAAACAACACCACGCCCGCATCGATTTACATGGACAGAACGAATCCTTTAAGAAACATGATGCTTTATCAAGGGAGTTCGGGAATTTAAGCAATTAACTTTCTTTTGGAAACTATTTTGGTATAATTGGAATAGAAGCAAAAAAAGAAGAGATTTATGGCTAAAAAAAATTCAACAAAATGCCCAATAGAAACTGTCCTCAACTTAATAGGGCATAAGTGGAAAATCCTTATTATCAGAGACTTGTTGGATGGAACAAAAAGATTCGGAGAACTCCGAAACTCGACAGGCTGCTCTCAAAAAATCCTCACCGCTAACCTAAGACAGATGGAAGCCGATGGACTCATCTTGAGAGAGGTTTTTGCACAAATCCCTCCAAAAGTCGAATACACACTCACAGACCTTGGTATCAGTCTCGCGCCGATAGTTGACACTATTGCAGAGTGGGGGACAGATTATGAAAAATACTGTGATTTGAAAGAAAAAATGAAAAAATAACTTAGCAAAAACTGCTCCGGATTTTTTGTTGCAATTTCATTATTTGTTCTGGGCTGCGATTTTTTGTTTGTTCAGTCTGTTTATTTTGATTTGCTTTATTGCTTCTTTAAAATCTTTAATATACACTTCAATCCTGTCCAATTTAGCCAAAAAGTAATATTCTCTTCCTGTGTAAACCTTAGGTTTGCCTATTTGCTTGTTTATATCATAAATATCACATTCCAACTGAGCAATAGAACTCTCCAATTTGGCAATTTCTGCTTTGTCTTTTTTAGTCAATTTTAAGACAGTTCCACTATATTCAGACAGAGGACTCAGGTTTTTGTTGTTGGGAAAAATCGTACTTATTTTTTTTATAGGCATATTGTTCTTGTTTTTCTTAAGTAATACTTAGTTAAAACACGAAAATAAAAAAAGTTGCTATTTTTGAAATCAATTTTTAATCAAAAAAGACCCCTTACGGAGTCTTTTAAAAATGGTGGGCAGAGGTGGATTCGAACCACCGTACCCTCGCGGGAACAGATTTACAGTCTGTCGCCTTTAGCCACTCGGCCATCTACCCATAAATGGTAAACCTTCACGCGAGGTTGTGAAGTTTGCCTTCGACGGGATTTGAACCCGTGGCCTCTCCCTTACCAAGGGAGTGCGCTACCCCTGCGCTACGAAGGCTTATTTTTGGGGTGGGTTTCCGTCTTAGATTGATAATGTGCGATTTTATAAAAAATTGCCGAAGATAGGAATCGAACCTACAACCTACGGTTTACAAAACCGTTGCTCTACCATTGAGCCACTTCGGCATAGGATTATAATATTAAGGACATATAAAAGTGTCAAGTACCAAGGAGAAAATTTTTTCGGACAACCTACTGTTGTCTCATTTCTTCGTGATAAACCCCTCCTCCGCAAATTGTTTCTATCACTTTCAATAAAAACTCGCGCGGCGCGTCCATGTGGTTTATGTAAAATTCTCTGTTTCCAAGGTGGTTAATTTTTATAATACAGTTTTGGCTTCTTTCAGCAGGGACGAACAAGGAAGCTATTTCTTGTTCAAGAACCGCTTGCAGCTGATTTTCTTCTGCAACATTTTTTGTAATCTCATTAAAGTTACCTTTAACTGCAATTATCCTGCCGGAAATCATAGGCGCTTCAACGCCCCTATAAAGAGCTTGCGGCTGGTTGTTCCAGCGTGTTGTCAAACTTATTGTATGCCAAAGAATATGAAGAACAATGACAGAATTATCAGAATTTTCTTCAAAATAAATATTATCAGTTGCGACACCCCTCGCGCCAAAAGACTGTTTCAAATATTCAACAGTAGCCTGAAGATTGTCGGTTATTTTAACAAAAATCTCCTGAGCATTCATTGTAGAACGCTGAAACTCAAGAAACTGTTTGTACATATGCGTAGAAACAAGATTAATCCTCTCCTGAATCACAGAAGACTTTCTAATCGATGTTTCCAGATTATCAAAACTGTTAAAATTGTTTTCCAAATATTTCTCTCTTCTTCTTGATAATATTGTATAAAAAAATTTACTTTACAGGTATAGTTTTTTTGCTTTTTTTTACAATACAATACACTTATACTATTTGTTTCTGACCTTTGTCAACTTTTATTCGTGCCGAAGAATCTTTGTTACTTGCTTTTTCATCACTATTTAGCTAATATTTTACTAATAGGTAAAAGGGTAAATTTATGGCGAATGTAGCTAATTGTAAAAAGTGTGGTGCTTTATTTCTTCAAACTTCAAAAAGAGATATCTGTGACAAATGTTTTGAAGTGCAAAATAAAATGGTCAGTGAAATCAATTCTTATGTAATAATGAGTCCTCTGGAAACTGTAACTTTGGAGACTCTTTTAAAAAGATTTGAGTTGTCTATCGACGAGTTTGAAGCATTGTACACTGCCGGCAAGTTTGTAAGAATAGCACAAAAAGTTACAATAAAATGCGCCAAATGCGGAACAATAGTTCCTCTTTCAGCAAAGACAAATATGCTTTGCGTTGTTTGCGCAAGAAAATTACAAAACGAAATCTAAAAGAAAAAAGACCTTTAAAACAAGGTCTTTTCTATAAAAAAATGAAAATTGTAATAATCGGCTATGACAAAATGTTTTCTAACCTTATTCTTGGCAGTCTGGAATCAGGACATAAGGTCGTGGGAGTTTTCAGGCATGAACGGGTTGCATACAGTCCTTTGATTCTGCTTTTAAAAGACATTTTTGCCCCCTCAAAAGACTTTTCATTCATAAAAAGCCTTAACCTAAAAGAAATAAAAGCCAAAAGTGTCAACTCTCAACGTTTTAAAAATGAACTTTTAAAACTCGAACCTGATCTTGTAATCGTAGGTTCTTGGAGTGAAAAGTTCAAAAAACCGATTATAAATCTACCCAAAATAGGTACGATAAACTGTCATCCCTCCCTTCTGCCGAAGTATAGAGGCCCGAATCCTTATATTAGGGTTATTATGAATGGTGAAAAAGAAACAGGAATAACTTTTCATTTGATGGACGAGAACCTCGATACAGGACCGATTTTGCTTCAAAAAAAGATTGAAATTCGTCAAGGCTTTAATGGTGACACCGGTGAAACATTGAAAAACAAATGCTGCAACATTGCCAAATCAGGGGTTTGTGAACTTTTACAGTCCATGGACAACGGAATCATCATTCCAATTGAACAAAACAAAAGAGAAGCTACTTATTACCCACAAATCAGCGAGAAAGATATTTTGATTGATTTTAATAAGAGTTCAACAGAAATTAATGAACTTTTAAGAGCGCTTTCTCCGTGGCAGCCTGCATATATTCCTCACAAAAAGATGTTTTTGAAAGTTAAAAAACACAAAATTTATGAAAACAAATCGAAATGTACTACAGCAGGCACAATTATTAGGAAAGAAAAAAACAATATCCTTGTTGTGACAGGCGACAACAAAGTAATCGCTCTACAAAACCTGGAAGTCTTTGCTCCAATCGGATCAATATTAACCCCGCTTTACATGAACTTTTGTGTAAATGTCGGAGATATCTGCAAATAAGTTATTTGAATTCCTTCAAACACTCCTGTGGCGCAACTACCGCAAGCACAAAAGGAGCATCAAAATATTTGTTCGCAACTCTGATAATATCAGCAGGAGTCACGCTTTGAATCATTTTCGGGAATTCTTTTGTGTAGGCGAATCCTCTGCCTGAAAGTTCATACCATGCCAGTGTAGAGGCTTTTTCCATATTCGTTTCCTGAGAAAGAATGAAATTGCCAAGGATTTTGTCTTTCGCTTCCGAAAGTTCTTTTTCCGAAACAAATTCTCTTTTCAGAATATTGATTTGTTTCAAAAGTTCATTCTTTGAATGAAGCGCTGTCTGAGGGTTCGTACCGATGTAAACTGCAAAAAGCCCCTCGTTGACGTTGGAAAGGAACGTTGAGCCGACCTGATAAGCCAGACCTTGTTCATCACGAAGTTGATTGAATAATCTGGAACTCATGCCTGTCCCCAGAATAGAATTTATAACCTCCAAAGCTGCTGAGTCTTTTTCGCTTTGGACCCCGTCAGTGAGCCATCCAATTACCACCCAAGCGGCCTCAGTGTCTTTAGCTTTTTTTATGGTTTTTGATTGGGCGAGCGGATGAAATTCCTTTTTAAATTTTGAGTAATCAAACTTTGAAGCTGAAGAATCTTTTCCGGAATAAAAAATCTCTGAAATTTGGCTTATAATCTCATCGTCATTGACATTCCCGTTGATAGAAATCACAAGATTTTCGGGATAAAAAACTTTGTTATAAAAATCCTGGACATCTTCTTTTTGGATTGTCGGGATAGTTTTTTCAAGAATTTTACCCGTTACACCGTATGGAGAGTTCTCCCAGATTGCAGTTTTGAATTCCTCAAAAGCAACGCTGGTTGGGTTGTCTCTGTTTTTTTGAATAGCGTAAATTTTTTCTGTTTTGACCTTTTGAATCTCGCCATTTTCCAAAGAAGCATTATTCACAAGTTCGTTCAGCAAATCAAACGTCAAAGGTAAATCCTTTGTGGTCGATTTCACAGAAATCGAAAACATATCAGCACTGGCAGCAGGAGCCATTTTTATGCCGTTTTGCTCCATTGTTTGGGACAAGTCAAGAGCAGAATATTTTTTCGTTCCCTTAAGCATCACCGCCGCTGCAACGGAAGCAACCCCTGGCTTTTTCTCAAAAAAGTTTCCGCCTTTTGAATAAATCTGCATTGCGACAATATCGTTCAAATCATTATGATTAATCACAAGATTAATGTTATTGGGGAGTTTGTATTGTGTGATGGTTTTTTCTTGCTTAATGATTTGTGCATCTTTTTTTTGAAAATTACTGATTTTTTTCACATTTTCCTCAGGTGTATCCTTTGGAAGCATTATAGAAATTACAGCCCTGTCGGGCTCAAGGTACTTTTTCGCAACCCTTTGCAAATCCTCTTTCGTAACCTTTTTTATATTCGAAATATAATCAGAATAATATTTTGAATCACCATAAACCAAAGTCGTGTAACCCAATTCATTCGCTATGTTTGAGGTTGATTCTCTTGAATAAAACGTGTCTCTTTCAATAATATTTTTCGCAGTTATGATGTCTTGTTCGTCAATGACGCCGTTTCTGAGTTTTTCAATTTCACTGAAAATCGCTTTTTTAAGTTTCTCCTGATTTACCGGAACAAAATTCGCTCTTATAAAGAAAATACTGTCGTCTTTCATTGACGAATGGCCGGCAGAAATCCCGTAAGCAAGCTGTTTTTGCTCTTTAACAGATTGGTAGAGTTTTGATGAACGGCCATCACCGAGGATTGTGGATAAAACGTCGAGTGCATAAGCGTCATCTCTGTTTTCTTGTGCAACGCCTCTGAAACCTATCATTATATAGCCGGTTTTGACTTTTCCGTTGTCTATGATTTCGATTTGTTTATCAATAAATTTGTCACTTTTATAGTGGGGAAGTTTGCATTTTGTGCAAGCATTTCGGTTGAAATTCTTTTTTATAACACTCAAAGCCTTTTGAGTATCTACATCTCCGACAACTACCGTAATCATGTTCGAAGGATTGTACCAAGAGTTATAAAAATTGAGAATCTCGTCTCTCGTGATGTTTTCAATGATTTCTTTTTTTCCGATAACCTTTCTTTTGTAAGGATGATTTACATAAAAAGAATCAACCATATTTTGATAGAGTTTGTTTTCAGGCTCATCGTTTGTTTTTGCAATTTCTTCAAGAACAACTTTTCTTTCTTTTTCAAGTTCTTTTCTCGGAATCAAAGGATTCATGAGCATGTCAGCGTGCAAATCCATCGCTGTTTCAAAGTCGTTTGAGGGAATTGTGATGTAATAATGTGTAAAATCCTTACTCGTAGCCGCATTTGTCATCGCACCTTTTG
>CAZIVG010000003.1:0-22246 GCA_964542595.1 uncultured Muribaculaceae bacterium
CACTTTCTAAGTTCTCAAAAGTTAAAGCAACATTGGAGCAAAAATACAATGCTCAAGTCAAAAACGAAGATGTCGCAAAAGAAATGAATATTTCCGCAGAAAAAATCGACGCATTTTTAAGTGCTTACAACAGTTCGATTTCAATGGATGCAAATTACGAACTTTCCTCAGGAAGTGAAGTTACGCTTGCAGACATCTTAGAAGACCCCAAAGCCTCTGTTTACGGAGATGTTGAGTATGAAAATCTTAAACAGGACATTGAATACGTCGTATCAAAACTCAAAGATAGAGAACAAGCAGTTGTGCGAATGAGATACGGCCTCGGTGAATGGAGTAGAAAAACGCTTGAAGAAATCGGCAAAATCTATGGCGTCACAAAAGAGTGCATCAGACAAACAGAAAATCGCGCGCTTCGAAAACTCAGGGAAATGACATTTTCAAACGAATCGCTCAGTGCTTATGCCAACTAGAATAATAAGATATAAATAGATTGAACGCGTCCTGCTTAGACTACACCAAAAAGGGGCGCATTTTTTTAACCCGGACAAAGGCTTTCCCAATCAATATCATCCTCATCATCATCACCGGGCTCAGGTATCGGCTCTCCATCTTCAATTAAAATTTGAAGCATAAGTTTCAACTGATTTTTATAGTTTGCCAATGCAATTTCTCTAGTCTTTGCACAAAAAGCGAAACTCGGAAACTCTTTGATTTCAATGTAATGATAAGGATTTCCATTAAAGTCCAAGTCAGTGCCTTCAATCAGTGTCCAATGCAAATTCAAATAATAATCGATATTTTTTTCTTCCAATGTTTCATCCTTCTGTTTGCGGACCGAATTACCCGTCAAGCGAATTTTCACTCAGCGGCTGCGAAATCATAATCCCTTCCCCACCGAGGACCTCAGCCTGCTTACCGTCGATATAAAGATAAATAGGTTTTTGGGGAGCATTCACAAGCGCTGTTTTGATGAACTGTTTCATCCTGCTGTAAATACTATCAGCGCCCCCGCCTGTTTGGATATTCGAACTTACGTCGATAATAATTTTCTTGTCACTTTCAACAATACCTAGAATTTTGACATTCTTTGGGATTTCGCTGTAAACCCCTACCTTTTTCTCGTAGGCAGAAGGACCTGCAACAAGTTGGTTCAAAGCAAATTTTAACTTACTTTGACCATCAGGCAATTCTCTTTGAACCTTTTTAAAAATACCTGTTTCATTTTTGTCCATGCCCAAGAAATATACGGTTACCATAGTTTTGGGTTTTGTCTGTTCTTCTTTTTTTTCAGGTGCGTCCTTTTTCACAGGAACGGCTACCTGTTCCTCAACAACAAGTTTCTTTTCTACTTTTGTGGGCAGATTGTCGAAAAAATTGCTTTTCACATAGAAAAAGCTTAATCCGCAAAGCGCCAATATCACTAATTTTGACCAAAAACCCATATTCCACTCCAAAAAGGTTGTAAACTGTTTTAATTATTATAATAGTTTTTCGGCACAATAACCAGCCCTTTTATGACAATTTTATTGTCAACAATACAAATATCTTTCACTTTCACAGTTCCTTGGGAGTTGTTCATAACAGGAGCGCTGTAGGTAAAAGGATTAAGTTTGTTGATTATCGGTAAAATCTTATTCAAATTAACAGAAGCAAGAGCGGGTGTCGTTCTCACATCGGTATAAAGGATTTTTCCACCTGAAACTTCCAATCCCATGTCTGCCGAAATTTTCTTAGGTTCACCAAATGTCAACGGGGAAAGGATTTTCAATGAAAAAACCATTCGGTTGTTTTTTATTTCAGTCTTTGGGTCAAAAACCTTGAATACAGTCATATTACCCATTGAAACATTCATTGAGTTTAAAAGTTTCATGTATTGAGGCGTAGCAATAGTCTTTTGCAAGTCAGAAGAAGTCACTGAAGCGCTGTAGGCCATAACAAAGTTCTCATTAGTATAAACCTGACCTTTTTTGTAAATAAAATGGTTATAAGGGCAAACAGATTCAACTTTCACATCGGAAACATAAAAACCTTCAATATAAGCATTGTCTGAATGGGCTTTGATTTTTTTAAACTTACCTGCAATCAAAGTTTTTCCGCCAAAAGGAGTAACATCTACTTTGAAATCTCCAGCCAAAGCCTTATTCAACTCTTTTTTTATCTGAGTTTCCACGACAGAAGACAAAAGCCAATTCATACCTGTAATCTTGCTCAAAGTTGAAGAGACAGGTCCGTTGACTTTTTCCGGCAAAACAGGACAAAGATTGGTTTCGCAATCCGATGGAAAAACAGAAGTAGCGCTTTTTGAAAACGCCGGCGCCACAGCCATGCTCAAAACTAAAAATATACCCAGAAAAATATTCACTTTTTTCATGATACAAACACCTTTTTTGTAACTAATTTCTTATTTTTTAAATCATTTTGTGCGATTGCACACAAATCTCCTTCAAATATCAAACAGACATACTCTTCATCATCAAACTTGTCTGTGACCAAACTCTGTCCATGCCTGATTTTTTGGTACTCAAATTCAGAAAGATCATAAGTTTTGTAATCCAAGATTTCAATAGGGTTCAGGATATATTTTTCAACATCCGAAATATCAACAAAAATGTCCAAGGGAACTGAGTTAGCTAAATCAAAAAATCCTGACTTTGTTCTCACCAATCCGGTCATAACAGCCCCACAACCAAGGTTCTGCCCCAGGTCGTTGATAATCGAACGGATGTAAGTCCCTTTTGAGCATTCAATTTCAATTTTTGCTGTTTGAGACTCTGCGTTAAAATCCAAAAGTTCGATTTTGCTCACAAAAACAGTCCGTCTGGGAATGTCATCAGGAATAATCCCTTCTCTAGCAAGTTCATACAACCTTTTTCCGTTGTAATGGACGGCAGAATGTGCCGGAGGAATCTGCTCTATTTTACCCCTAAATGCATCAAGCGCATCAATTACTTGCTCTTTTGCAACTTTTTGCTCCGAAAATACCTCAATGGCCCCTTCCGTATCAAATGTGTCAGAAATTTTTCCGAATTCTAAATCGGCGATGTAACCTTTATTTTCGTGTAAAAATTCAATCAACCTAGATGCCTTGCCGATAGCAACAGGCAGAACCCCTTCAGCCATTGGATCAAGAGTTCCTGTATGACCGATTTGTTTGATTTTTGAAGCACGACGAAGTTTGGAAACAACGTCATGCGAGGTTATTCCTTTTGGCTTGTTGATGTTCAAAAAGCCGAAAACTGTCATAAATCCGCCTCCGGTTACACTTCTCCGCGAGAAATTTTGTCAATCAAGTCCATTACTTTCGTTCCTCTTTCCAGAGAATCATCAGGAATGAAACGAAGTTCAGGTGTAAGTCTCAGTCTCACACGCTTTCCGACTTCATAACGAATTTTAGAAACGTTATCTTCCAAAGCCTCAATTGTCTGTTTCTTAGCTTCTTCAGAAGCAAAAACAGAAAAATAAACTTTTGCAAAAGAATTGTCATGCGACAACTCAATATCAGTTATAGAAACGACACCCGCAATTCTCGGGTCTCTGATTTCTCTTTGGATTATATCAGCAATCTCTTTCATCAGAGTTTTTCTGACTCGTTCATTTCGTAAAGACATTATTTTTTTTCCTTATTTAATTTTACTTTTTTGCAAAAGCTATACCAGCGCTTGTCTTTCAACTTCTTCAGTTGTAGAAACTTCGATAATATCTCCTTCAATCAAGTCGTTGAATTTTGAGAACGAAATACCGCACTCAAAGCCGGTAGCAACTTCTTTAACGTCATCTTTGAATCTTTTGAGTTGGTCAATTGTTCCTTGGAAAATTTGTTGACCGCCTCTAATTACGCAAGCATTTTTGCATCTGAGGATTTTTCCTTCGATAACATAACAACCGGCGATTTTAGCCGTTTTACCGACAGTGAAGATTTGTCTGACTTCAGCTTTTCCAAGTGCAACTTCTTTAATTTCAGGCTGCAACAAACCAAGCATAGTCTGTTCAAGATCTTCAAGAATCTGGTAAATAATATCAAATTTCTTGATTGTGACATTTTCTCTTTGCGCCGCCAACTCTGCATTATTGTCTTCTTTAACGGTAAAGCCGAGAATAATCGCATTACTTGCAGAAGCAAGCATGACATCTGCTTCAGAAATGTCACCAACGCCAACGTGTACAAGTTTTATGACAATTTCTTTAGATTTAAACTGACCGATAGCTTGAGAAAGCGCCTCTGCTGAACCGTTTGTGCTTGCTTTGATAATAAGATTCAAATGCTGGAACCCATCATCTTCGCCAACAACTTCATTTCTTACATGAGCAGGCATCATTGCCTCAAGTCTCGTGTTTCTTTCTTTTTCTTTTCTCTCTGAAGTAATTGCTCTCATTGCTTTTTCATTTTCAACAACTTCGAACTTGTCACCGGCTTGAGGAACTTCAGTCAAACCGAGAATCTCAACGGGAGTGGACGGAGTAGCTTTTTTTACTCTTTCACCCGAGTCTGAAAGCAGCGCTCTGACTTTACCACAAACGTTACCAACGACTACGCATTGACCTGTTTTAAGTGTACCGTTTTGAACAAGAAGTGTCGCAACAGGACCTTTACCTTTGTCGAGATTAGCCTCGATAACAACACCTGTTGCAGGTGCGTCAGGATTAGCTTTAAGGTCTTGAACCTCAGCCAAAAGCAAAATGTATTCCAAAAGTTCGTCAATCCCTGTACCTTGAAGCGCACTGACTTTAACACAAACAGTTTCTCCACCCCATTCTTCAGGAACAAGGCCGTGTTCTGTCAACTGCTGCATAATTTTGTCAGGGTTTGCATCAGGTTTGTCACATTTGTTAACTGCAACAATAATAGGCACTTCAGCCGCTTTTGCGTGGTTAATTGCCTCGATTGTTTGAGGCATAATTCCATCATCTGCCGCAACTACAAGAATCGCTATATCTGTGGATTTTGCACCTCTGGCACGCATTTCGGTAAAAGCTTCGTGACCGGGAGTGTCAATGAAAACAATTTTTTTGTTGTTTAAGTGAACAGTGTATGCACCGATTGACTGAGTGATACCGCCGACTTCTGTCGAAACGATTTTGTGTTTTTGCGCTCTGATTGAGTCGAGCAAAGTCGTTTTACCGTGGTCAACGTGCCCCATGATACTAATAACAGGTGCTCTTCTTTTAAGAAGTTTCGGGTCAATTGCGGCAAGTTCTTTTGCATCTTCCTCTTTTTGAAGTTCTTCTGCCATAAATGCTTCCAAATCTTCTTCAAGAACTTCAATTTCAAAACTTTCACAAGCTTTTCTCGCAGTCGCAACATCGATAACCTGATTCACCGTCGCAAGAATACCCTGCATCATAAGGAACTTAACAATTTCAGCAGATGCTTTTCTGATTTTGTCAGCAAGTTCACCAACAGTAAGCGGCTGATTAATAACCACTGTTTTGATATCTTCAAGAATCTCAGCACCGTGCGAACGCTTTCTGTGTTTTTGAGCGTTAGCTTTTTCAAGGCTGATTCTTTCTTGTTCTTCCTCTTTCGATTTGTAATCTTTTTCTTTTTTCTTGGCGCCTTTTTTCTTCACGCCGCCTTTTGAATCATAAATATCTTGAGGAATAATATGACGCTGAATCGGCTTTTTGTCGCCACTTTGCGGCTGTTGAGGAGCGCCCGCTTCTCCTGTTCTCGGTGCGGGTCTTTGTCCCGGCCTGAAATCTGTTCTTTGCACAGAACCCGGAGTTCTCTGATCAGGCTTTTGGAACGGTCTTTGCGGTTGGTTTGAATTGTTTTTATTAAACGGGGGTCTGCCGTCTCTTCTTACGAAACCGTCCCTTTGTCCGTCGCGTTGACCATCTCTCGGAGTCGGTCTGTCTGAATTCATTGGTCTTCTTTCGACCAATCCCAGCTTTTGAGTCGGTCTTTGAAGAGGTGTCGGTTCAATTTTCCCGAGCTTTGGCCTTGGAGGGGCTTCAGCAGGTTTTTCAGGCTCGATTTTTCCGAGTTTTACTTTCTCAACAGGTTTTTCCTCAGCTGACGGTTCTTGCTCCGCAGAAGCATCTTCCTCTTTCGGTTTTGCCTTTTTAACAATAAAAGCCTTCGGTTTTTTAGATGTTTCAACCTGAGGCTCTGACATTAACTCTTTTAGTTTTTTGGCTTGCGATTCAGAGATAACACTCGAATGAGACTTAACTTTAACGCCAAGTTTAGCCTCCAATTTTTCTATAACTTCTTTATTTGATATGTTTAGTTCTTTTGCTAAATCATAAACTCTGATGGTATCTGTCATTATGCTTATATTTCTCCAAATTCGTGCCTTATAATATATTTTTAGCACAATCTATCTGTCAAGTACAGCCCTGATTTTTTCTTTGAGGCTTTCATCGGGCTTTATTTTCAACAATTTATAAATTCTACCCTTCTTGAATGCATTCTCCACACATGCCGGATCGGCGCAAACATAGAGCGAACGCCCGAAAAACATCGAATCCGGGTTAATTTTTATTTCTTTCGTTAAAAAATTGGTTGTAATTTTTATTAAGCAATCTCTCGATTTCAAATTTGCACAAGAAATGCATTTTCGAAAAATATTTTTCTCTTCCAATATTACCGCCTAACATCCTATCAAAAGAGTTTTTCCGATGTCTTTGCGATATCTCTTGCCTTCAAATTCTATGAAGTCGATACTTTCATAAACATTTTCCGCAGCTTTTTCAAGAGTTGAAGCAAGAGATGTCACAGCAACGGTTCTCCCTCCTGCAGTGACATAATTGCCTTCAACGTTTTTTCTTGTGTTAAAATGCGAAATCTCACTGTATTCGGCTGCTTCATCCAAACCTGTTATGACAGAACCATATTTGCCTTCTCCCGGATAATTTCCTGCGGTCAGAACGACTGAGGCGCAATACAATGGCTTTGTGGAAATTTCTCGGTAGTCATCAACCAAAGCACCTTCGATTGCAGCCCTCATTACATCGATAAAATTAACATCGAGAAGATTGAACGCGCACTGTGCATCAGGTTCTTTAAAAAATGTATTAAACTCAAGAACATTCAAACGCCCGTTTCTGTCAAGAATTACATCAACCCCGAGTATCCCGACGTATTGGTTTCCGTTTTTGGCTAACTCATCTAAAGCAGGATAAATAACTTCTTTAAAAATACGACTTTCCATAGCCGAATCTATCATATAAAACGGTGAATAAGCTCCCAGCCCTGAAGTTATGGCGCCGCCATTCCCCTCGAGCACGAATTTATAAGGAACAACAGAGGCAACAGGCATCGCGTTGTAACCGTCAGTAATTACGTAGTAAGAAAATTCCTGCCCTTGAACATAGTCTTCGATTAGTATTTTTTTATTGCCGCAATCAAAAAGATCTGTGATTATTCTTTTTGCTATGGCGAAAGAGTCACAAACATATACGTTTTCACCCGATTGATGAGTGTCTGTTTTCACAACGAGGGGATATCTGGACTTTCTTGCATAATCGATAGCCATGTTTTCTCTGTCAAAAATGCCAAACTTTGCTGTTGGGATTTTTGTTTTATACATAAATTTTTTGCCGGCAGATTTGCTAAAAGAGATTCTTGAAGCCTCAAAAGAAGGGGCAAATATCATCAATCCTTCTTCATGGAATCTGTCGGTTATACCATTAAAAACAGCTTTTTCACTGGAAGCAACTGTTAAGTCAATTTGGTTAGATTTAACAAAATCAATAAGACTCTCTACGTCATCTGCATCTAAATCAACGCAAGTCGCAAATTCGCTTGTAGCAAAGTTACCCGGAGCAACAAAAATCGTTCCTGTATTTTCATATCCTGAAAAAAGTTTTGCCATTGAATATTCTTTTGCGCCTGAGCCAACGATTAGTATGTTCATGATGAATCCCCGTATGTCTTTTATTTTATAAATTATACTACAAATTAAAAAAACTCTCATCTTGGATGAGAGTTTTTTATGGTTGGTTAGTTGGTTAGTTGGTTAGAGATTTATGTTTTTATATTTTATTAGCAAAATGCACCTGCGCCGCCTGCGACAAGACCGACTACTCCACCGACCACTGCGCCGACCGGGCCGAATATCGCACCCACTGCTGCACCCGCACCTGCTGTGGCGAGTGCACCGCCCACTTTTCCTACAGTTTTCTTCGTTTTGACTGATTTTGGAGTTTGTGAGCCTTCCATTTTTGCAATGATATCTTCTGAAGAATAAGTCTGTGCGTTGCCAAAAGAAACTGTGTTCCAGAAAGAGTTTGAAGTTGCACCGTCGCAGTTTTGTTGAATCATCGCTTTGAGATCTTGGCCTGTTGCCGCCTGGAATTGGTATCTGGCAAAGTTTCTCAATGCTTTTTCCAATCCTTCAGGATGATCTTTATATTCTTCTTTCATTCTTGTATAGACTGATGAATTTCTAATCATTTCAACAATTCCTTCGAACTGTTTTACGATTTGGTCTGACTCACCTTCAATAACTACTGTCTGTAATGAAATGCAAGCCTCATTGATAGCAGCTGTCAAACCATCATTTGCGATTGCATATTTCATAGCTGTTTTATTTTCGCCAAAATCATATTCTCTGGCAGTGTTGCGAAGGTCAGTATCATAAGCAAGACGCTCTTTGAAATCCATGTTGAGATATTCTCTGTATTTAGGAGACATCATCATTGACTGCATCATCATCGGGTTCATCATAGGGTTCATCATCATTCCACCCATCATTCCGCCGCCTTGGACTCCACCGAAGCCCATTGATACATCGAGAGGAAGATTATATACGTCACCCAATCCGAGCCCGAAGTTTCTTGCGTAACCGGCATCTAGATTATTCAAACCTGCTCCGGTAGGATTCGCCAAAACCTGATAGGGATTAGGAAAACCTGTAATTCCGCTTATACCGTTCATAACCAACCTCCAAAATTTTCAACCCTTAGGCTGTGCCTAAGTGTTAACCTTTAAATCTAACCTTACTCTTATATAAAAACAATCGGTGATGTGAAATTGCCCAACGAAAGTTTTTTTCTTAACATTTGTTAACAAAGCAGAAGAATCCTTTTATTGGATATTTTATAAAATTCCTTGCCAAAAGTGCCAAAAATCGCCATAATAAGAACATTGAAAAAGTAAATCCGAAAACAAACTCAAAAGGAGAAATTAATGACAACCGAATATGTATATCTAGACGGCGAATTTGTTGATGCCCAAACTGCCTCGATTCCCGTAAGAACACACGCATTCTTATATGGTACATCCGTTTTTGAAGGTATAAGAGCCTATTACAACAAAGAAGAAGACCAGCTTTATGCGTTCAGAATGAAGGAACACTTTGAGCGACTAACAAACAGCTGCAAAATTATGCATATGGAACCCAAGTTCACCGTGGAAGAATTTTGTGGGCTTACAAAAGAATTATTAAAGAAAAATAATTACAAAACTGATGCATATATCAGGCCACAGGTTTACAAAAAAGCTTTAAAAATCGGTCCCGGATTGCTGGACAACCCTGATGCAGTCTTAATTTTCTCTTTTGCAATGGGTGATTACATCGACCTTTCAAAAGGCTTGAGCGTTTGTGTCTCAAATTGGAGAAGAAACGATGACAACTCAATCCCTCCAAGAGCAAAGGTTTCAGGCTCTTACGCAAACACAGCATTAATCATCAGTGACGCAAAACTCGCAGGATTCGATGACGCAATCGTTCTTGATCAAGCAGGTAAAGTCACGGAAGGCTCTGCGATGAATCTGTTCCTCATTGAAGGAGACACTCTCATCACAACAAAGACTACCGATAACATTCTCGTTGGCGTGACAAGAAACACAATTATTGAACTCGGCAAAAACGTTCTAGGAATGAAAATCGAAGAAAGAGAAATCTCGAGAACAGAACTTTACATTGCAGATGAAGCCTTCTTCTGCGGAACAGGCGCACAGGTAAGTCCGATTACATCAATTGACCACAGAGCAGTGGGCAAAGGCGTCGTCGGCGATTACACAAAAGAACTTCAAAAGCTCTACTTTGACGTGGTAAAAGGCAAAGTTGAGAAATACAAAAAATGGTGTACGCCAATTTATTAAAATTATTTTAACCAAGCCTTGGAAGTGACCCCTCGGACTTGGCAAACTTCCGGTAAAAGAGGTCAGTAGACTTATAAAAAATAATGATTAGTTTTTTAGGCTTATGCGTTAAAAATTTAATATCTACAATAAAGTACATTATCGACGGCAGAACAAAGTTTTCGTCGGTGGTGTCGCAGGCTGCAATGATTAGTTATGACTCGCTTTCGATTTCTTTAACAATCGTTTTTATTGCGGCAGCAGTAATTTCATTGCAAGTCTCAAAACAATTCCTGATGAGCGGTGCAGAAAGCTATGTCGGAGGATTCATTGCCGTTGCGCTCGTAAGAGAGATTGCACCCGGCTTTGCGGCTCTGGCTATAGGCGCGCGGGCAGGAACAGCGATTTGTGCAGAAGTTGCGAATATGAAAGTCACAGAACAAATTGACGCGATAAAAACACTAAATGTTGACCCTGTAGGCTATTATTTCGCCCCAAGGCTTATTGCGGCAGCTGTGACAGTCCCGATGGTTGTGGTTTTGGCAGAATTTATCGGAATCGTTGGCGGAATGATGGTTGCTTATTTTGCAATCGGGCTTCATCCGAACAGGTTTATGAACACTGTTTGGCTGCTTTTGAACACAAGGGATATTTACATCAGCATATTCAAGGCATTCATTTTCGGAATACTGATTACACTGGTTTGTGCAACACAAGGCTACAAAACATATGGTGGTGCAAAAGATGTCGGAGAATCCACAACAAAATCAGCAATCCTTGCGACGTTTTATCTTTTGATTGCTGACTTTTTGTTGAATATAATTTTTTATGTAAATGTCGGGATTTGATTATTTATTAAAATTTTTGTAAAACTCGCCGTAAAGATACTGGAGCCTTTCTGCAGGATTAAAGTTTTTTGCCCAATCAACCCGATGGGGCTCCATTCTAGCTAAAGAAAGATTGCCCATTGTTTTTACAAACTCGTGATATTTTTTGTCACACCCCTTCACCCATTGATAGACAATCCCATCCGGCAAGGTATGTTCTGTTCCGTTTTTGTCATGGACTCTGGTTATTATGTTCGCACCTTTTTCTTTTTCAAAGACCTCAATTTTTGAGCCTGAGCGGTTTTTCCAGTTCCAAGTGTCAACTACGTAAGAATCAGGCTTCAAGACTGTTTTTGTCACCATCTTATCAACAGTGGCCGTGTTAGTAGCCTTGTCGACAGAACAATACTGTAGTGCATAACTTCCGTCTGGCGAAATAGTTCTCTGAATAAACTTGTCAGGAGTTTTTTTCGAATAACGCCACAAAAGGACTCTGCCATCCTCAAGCAGTTGTCCACCTTGTTTCACTGCCTTTTGAAATGCCTTTGAAACATTTTGATTATTCATTTGAATTATCACTATTGTTACCTTCACTTATAAACACTTACTTTATAGTAAAACATGTGAACAAAAAAAATTGCGTAATTTTAATGATTATCTGTATTTTTCGTAAAAAGCCGAATCGGGCCTTGCCGAATTTGAGAGTACAATTTCGCGATATTCGTTTTTATCGATATCAACACCCATATTTTTAATTTTTATTTCAGGTGCTTTTTTCTTTTTGGAGTCAGTTTTTTTGTTTTCCATAGTTATCCTTAAAGTTGTTTTGTCATTTGTTCTGCCATTAATTGAGATTTTTGTGCGGTTTTTTGCACAGTCTCAAAAAGAACTTCAGAAATATCACTCTCGCACAAAACCTTGTTCCCTTCTGCGGTTGTCCCTCCGGGAGTTGTGACATTCACAATCAACTGTTCGGGCGAAACGTTTGTCTCAAGAATCATCTTTGCAGCACCCAACGCAGTCTGAGCCGAAAGAGTCAGCGATGTTTTGTAATCCAAGCCGAGTTTTTCGCCTGCTTTCGCGATTTCATTTATTATATAATAATAAAAGGCAGGTCCGGAACCACTAACACCGGTAATCGCATCGATATCTTTTTCATCAGCTTCGACAACTTTCCCAACGCTGGAGAACAATTCTTTGACAGTTTCAAAATCTTCCTGCGTAGCGTTTTCACCTTTACAAACTGCGCTCATTCCTTCACCCAAAAGAGCGGGAGTGTTCGGCATAACTTTTATGACTCTGACTTTTTTCTCTAAAACTTCTTCAATACGCTTTGAGGTAATCCCTGCCGCAATCGAAACAATTAACTTTTCATCATTAATTACATCTTGAACCTCTCTCAAGACATCTTCCACAACAAACGGCTTAACCGCAAGAATCAGAATATCTGAGGCAATCGCGACATCTTTGTTCTTGTCATAAACTTTTATACCCAGCAATTCCGATGTATTTTTTGCAGTTTCTGAATTGAGTTCAGAAGCAACGATTTGTGTTTTATCAAACATGCCTGCGCCCAAAAGGCCTTTTATTATTGCCTGAGCCATTTTCCCTGCGCCCAAGAAACCAACGGTAAGATTTGTTTTGTTCATAATATTTAACCTTTTTTATATCAGCAATTGACTTTCCACTATGTGTTATTTATTATGATATAACGCAAAAAATTTAATTCAAGGAGCAATAAAATGAGACGTACATTAGAAGGAACAAAAAGAAAAAGACAAAACGTCAGCGGTTTCAGAGCCAGAATGGCTACACCCGGCGGAAGAGCTGTCATAAACAGAAGAAGAGCAAGAGGCCGTCACAGATTGGCTATTTTGGCTAAGAAAAGAGCTTAGTTAACTGTCTTTTAAAAGTTTAAAAAACAGGTCTGTTTTCACTAAGCAGACCTGTTTTGAATTATAAAAAAGAGAAATAAATGCTTCCTAAAAAATACAGACTTAAAAATAAAAAAGCCTTCGACGCGACATACAAAAACAGATGTATTGTCTCAGACTCTTTGTTGACTATGTATCTCGGAAAACAAAAAAAAGAGCCTCAAGGTGACAGTTATCCGACTAAAATCGGGTTTGTCGTGAGCAAAAAATTCCACAAAAGAGCGACGAAAAGAAATCGCATAAAAAGATTAATGAGAGAGGCATGCAGACTCGCAATAAAAGAAAACAGACTCTCAACGCTATCAGAAAAAATGTCTGTAATAATTTTACCAAAAGCGAATGCTTTGAATGCCGACTTTAAAACTGTTGAAAAATCATTCAAAAATCTTCTGGAGAGAATAAAGTGAAAATAACAAATTACAAAGACTTAAACGAAACACTTGAAGCAGAATTATTTCAAAACATAGAATTTGAAACAATCACCTCTGTTAATGAAATCATCAACGAAGTTAAGGAGAATAAGGATGAGGCTGTTTTAAAATACACAAAAAAATTTGATGGAGAAATAGACCGAATTCTCGTCACAGAAAAAGAAATTGAGACTGCTTATAAAAATGTCGATAAAGAGACAATCAGCGCAATCAAAACCGCAATTAAAAATGTAAAAGACTTTTGTGAAAAACAGATTTCTTGCATGAAGAACCTCGACACGGAAATAAATGGAGTCAAAATCGGCCACAGGCTAATACCGATAGAAACAGCAGGCTGCTACATCCCCGGAGGCAACTATCCTCTGCCCAGCACAGCAATCATGACAATCGTCCCCGCAAAAGTCTCAGGAGTCAAAAACATTATCGCCTGTTCCCCCAAAATCAAAGACGTTACAATCGTCGCTTGCGACCTTTCCGGTGCAGACAAAATTTACAAAGTCGGGGGCGTTCAAGCTGTTGCTGCAATGGCTTACGGAACAGAAACAATAGAAAAAGCCGATAAAATCGTCGGACCCGGCAACAAATTCGTTACTGCAGCCAAAAAACAAGTTTTTGGAGAATGCGGAATCGATTTCCTCGCAGGCCCGTCTGAAGTTCTGGTAATCGCCGACGAAACAGCAAACCCTGATTTCGTGGCGGCTGACCTGCTTGCACAGTGTGAACACGACAAAGACGCACGGGCTTATCTGGTTTGTTTCAGTGAAGAGTTTGCAAAAAAAGTTGATGAAAAAGCAAAAGAGTTTTTAAAAACACTTGAAACAGCTGAAATTGCATCCGTTTCTTACGAAAAGTCTTTTGCAATAATTGTCGAAAACTTGGAACAAGCTGTTGAGATTTCAGAAAAAAGAGCGCCGGAACATTTGGAAATATGCTTCGACGGCGCAGAAGAATCAGCAAACCTATTCAAAAATTACGGTTCATTATTCATAGGAAACTATTCGGCAGAAGTCTTCGGAGACTATTGTGCAGGGACAAATCACACACTTCCGACAAACAAAGTTTCAAGATATTGCGGAGGATTGAGTGTTTTTGATTTTATAAAAATCCAGACTTATCAATACGCAGAAAAAGAATCAGCAAAAGCGCTTTCAAAAACAGCTTCCTTGATTGCAAAAAACGAAGGTCTTTTTGCTCACAAATTGGCGAGCGACCTTCGCTCAAAAGATTAATAAAAAAGCCCGAAAGCGGAAGCAATCGGGCTTTAATATATAAATCGGGTTACTTACAAGAACACATAGAATCTTTGTAAATCTGCGCAACAACTTCTTTCGTTGCCTCAATCGGCGCAATACCCAACAAGCCGCTTAATGATGGAGTTGTAAAACAAAGTTCAACCAACTTGTCGATATCGTTTTCACAAAAACCGTCATCTTGAAGTTTTTGAGGAACTCCAACCTGCTTGAGCCATTCTTCAACAAGTTTGCCGGCTTTTTCAGCCTCATCAGGTGTTCCGTTCAATCCCGGTGCAATCGGCTCAAGAATGTAAGCCAGTGTCGACGCTTTCGCAGGATAAATCGCCTTAACAACAGCGGGAAGAAGCATTGCAAGCCCCAGCCCGTGAGAAAGTTCAGGCTTCAAACCGCTCAAAGGATGCTCAAGGGCATGCGTAAAATGTAAAAGCCCGTTATCAAAACAAGTTCCGCCAAGCAGTGACGCGTAAAGCAGATAATATCTCGGCTCAGGATCTTCAAGATTTTCAACTGCTTTGGGGAGATGCTTTGCAACAAGTTCGATTGTCTCTTTTGCCAATGTCACAGCAAAAGGAGAAGCAACAGTAGTTGTAGCAGCTTCGACAACGTGGTTAATAGCGTCAATCGAGGTGTAAAGAGTTTGTTCTTTTGAAAGTTTTGTCATCAAATTCGGATCATCAATCGAATATGACGGATAAATGCAATCATAAGCAATTGCAGGCTTAAAGTTCTTTTCCAACAGAGTTGCAACCGCAAATCTGTTGACTTCTGTACCTGTGCCATGAGTAAGATTTATTGCAACAATCGGAGCCGCTTTTTCAGGAGCGAACGCAAATTCATAAAGTTCATCAGCAGTTTTTTCAGGGTATTCCATAAGGATTGCAACGCTTTTACCTGTATCGATAGGTGAACCGCCGCCGATTGCAATAACAGCTTTCGCACCGAAGTCTTTGGCCATTGCAGCAGCTTCGTCGATTGCGTTTGTTGTCGGGTTTGGAGTAACTTTGTCGTAATTAACATATTCGATTGCATTATTTTTCAATGCTTTTTCAACAAAATCCCATGCGCCTGTGATTTTGTACGCGCCTCTTCCGCTTACTACAATTACTTTGTCGACACCTTTTGATTTTAAATCTTTTGAAATATCTTCAATTTTTTCGATTGCACCTGCACCGAAAAAGACATTCGTCTTTACTCTGATTTCTTGGATTTGGTTAATGTTTACATCTTTTTCCCACATTACAAAGCCCTTTCTTTAATTGTTACAAGTCCATAATACACTATTTTAAAAAGATTTGTTTATATTATTTTTTATTTTAGAATGTTGTTATATGAAAAAGATTTTATTTACACTGGTTATATTTTTCGGGCTGACGCTTTGTGCCTTTGCAGACGCGTCTTCAGACCTTGCTCATTCAGAAAGTGACCGCTCAAAAATAAACCTTGATGCGGCAATGAATCTCGCTCTTGAGGGGAATATTGAACTGCAAGAACAAAGAAAGAATCTCGGAATTTCAAAAAATGACGTGAAAGTTGCAAACGCGCTAAAAAACCCGCAAATTCAATCCAACTTTTTGGTGGGCCGAATAGCAAGAGGCAACGCCAGTCAATTCGGGTTAGCTTTGCCGATTGAAGTGACAAAGCGCGGTGCGAGAAAAAAATCTGCACTTGCCGAATTATCTTATACAGAGAACAAAATTAAGGATTACGAATTTAAGCTCAAACTCAGAATCAAAACGTCTTATTTCAACCTTTTGATTGCAAAATCAGACCTAAAAATCATGGAAGAAAGAAAAGAGCTTCTCGAAGACATGTACGAAGTGGCAAAAAATCGCCCCAAAAACAATGACAGCTACCAAATAGACCTTCTTCAAGCTGACATGAGACTGAAAAAACAGCTTATTCAAATCAATAAAGCAAAGGCCAACGTAAGAACAGCCCAATATAACTTTAACAGAGTATTGAACCTTGAGAACAATCTTACACTTTATGACACACAGGAAGATTCTCTTTTTGATAAGTCATTTGTGTCAGGTTTAGCCTTGCCGGG
The DNA here is from genome assembly GCA_964542595.1 of uncultured Muribaculaceae bacterium. Lineage (GTDB taxonomy): Bacteria > Cyanobacteriota > Vampirovibrionia > Gastranaerophilales > Gastranaerophilaceae > Limenecus. The sequence continues at coordinate 16,523 of CAZIVG010000003.1, forward strand.
TTATGACCAGCTTGAGAATGCCGCATTCCACAATCGTTACGACATAAAAATGGCTGAGGCAAAAATCCTCAAAGCAAAAAGAGAAATTGATGTTGCGGTGAGAAAACGTGTCCCTGATTTGTATCTTTCAGGAGGCTATGCGTTCGCTCATGATGGCACTCCCGGTGCATATATCGGTGCAGGAATAGACATCCCGTCGCTTTACCTTTATACCCCTGAAATCAAAAACGCAAAACTGAATTATGAAAAAGCACAGCTTGAATACAATTCGATAATAAATATTACGAAAAATGTAATTCACACAAACCATGACAAATTTGTTATCGCAAAAGAAAACGTAAACCATTACAATTCGATTTTGAACGAATCTAATCAAATTTTAAAACTTTCAAAACAAAGATATCAAAAAGGCAAAACAACTTTGACAGGATTAATAGTTGTGGAGCATGCCCACCAAGAACTATTGAATGAATACATCAGTGCAATCGGAATCTATTACAACGCTTACATCGCTCTTTTGCAAGAAATAGGCGTAGACAGTTTCGGATCTTTAAACATAAAAGAAACTGCAGATTTGTAAACTAAAAAAAATAATTAGACTTTTTATCATTTTTGGCTCATAGTATAAATAGTACAAAAAGAAAAGGGTTAACTATGAGTTACGAAGACAAACAAATTACATGTGCTGACTGCGGCGCAATTTTCACTTTCAATGCGGATGATCAAGAATACTACGCATCAAAAGGATATTCAGAGCCGAAAAGATGCCCTGATTGCAGAGCAGCAAAAAAAGCACAAAGCAGCAGAGGCGGTTTCGGCGGACGCGGCGGTTCTAGAGGCGGTTACGGCGGCGGCGGTCAAAGACCACAATACAAAGTAACATGCTCTGCTTGCGGTTGCGAAACAACTGTTCCTTTCGAACCGAAAGGTGACAGACCTGTTTACTGTTCTGATTGCTACAGAAATATGCAGTAGGTGCATAATGGCAAAAAACAATCAGAAAAAAGAGAAAGCTCTGCGCAACAAAGAGAACGCAAATAAATATAAGAAAAGAAGTAATAAGTTCGGAAAAAGAAGCTTTAGCAGCTAATAGTTAACTTAATAAACTTTAAAACATTATATCAAGCCCAAGATTTTTAACATTAAAAGTTTTGGGCTTGCGTTTATTTATTTCATCTGATATACTTCTATTAAGAATTATTCTTAATAAGGGCAGTGGCTTTTTATGGACAAAACAAAAGAACAATATCTTGAAGAACGGGTTGAACAACTCAAAGCTGCCTGTCAGGAAAAGGGTATGAGGGTTACACAACAAAGAATAGAAATCTTCAAAGAAGTTGCAAAATCTTGTGAGCATCCTGATGTCGAAACAGTTTTTGAAGGGGTCAAAGAAAAAATGCCCAATGTATCAATTGATACAGTCTATAGAACTCTCGCATCTCTGGAAGAATTGAATATGATATTTCGTGTTGATAATCAACTTCCAAAAGCCAGATTCGATGCAGACAAAACCCCTCATCACCATTTTTTGTGTATAAAATGTAATGAGGTTTATGATATATTTCTTGAAGATGGAGAAAAACTTATTTTAACAAAAAATGCTTCAAAATTCGGAGAAATAAAAGACACGAACCTTCAGGTAAGAGGCATTTGTAACAGATGTTTAAAAAAACAAAAATAGTAGAACACAAAAACTAAGGAGAAAAAGAACATGAAAAAATTTGTATGCAACGTATGCGGATATGTATATGATCCGGCTGAAAACGGAAATGTAGCATTTGAAGACTTGGCTGATGATTATGCTTGCCCTCTTTGTGGAGTAGGAAAAGAAGATTTTAGCGAAGAATAGATGATTTCGGTAACGGGCTAAAAAGGCCCGTTATTATTTACAAAACAAAAGGAGAATTATATGGAATTAAAGGGCACAAAAACCGAAAAGAATTTAATGGAAGCATTTTCCGGTGAATCACAAGCGAGAAATAAATATACTTATTACGCTTCAAAAGCAAAAAGTGAAGGGTTCGTTCAGATTTCAAGAATTTTTGAAGAAACAGCTAACAACGAAAAAGAACACGCAAAAATCTGGTACAAACTTCTTCATGGCGGAAGCGTTGCTGACACAATGACAAACCTTGAAGATGCAGCCAATGGCGAAAACTATGAGTGGACTCAAATGTACGCTCAATTCGCAAAAGAAGCAGAAGAAGAAGGTTTCACAGATATTGCGTTCCTTTTTAAGAAAGTTGCAGAAATCGAAAAACATCACGAAGAAAGATACAAAAAACTTCTTGAAAACCTCAAAGACGGCAAAGTATTTGAAAAAGAAAATGAAGTTGAATGGGAATGCGGAAACTGCGGATTTAGACACAAAGGTGTAAAGTCTGTAGAATTGTGTCCTGTTTGCAAACATCCAAAAGCTTATTTTTTCATGACTGCAGACAATTATTAATTTTATTTGTTTCAAAAAAACCCCTCTTTTTAAGAGGGGTTTTTCTTAATAATATTAGAAAAGTCGCAAATTTTTTTATGTTTGTTCTTTAATATAAACAGATAAATATTAATGGAGAAAAGCATGTTAAAATTTCGATTAATCGGCTCTGCAAGACGCATTGGTTCACTCAATAACTCGACCCGAAAATCTACTGAAGTGGCGCAAAGTGTTATCAAAAAAGAAAAAACATTCTCTGAGACTAAGAAAAAAGAAAGCTTATACAGAAAATTGATTAATTTCATTGACAGAATTCAAGATGAACCTATGCCAATTGAAAAAAACAATCTTGATCACAGATACTAAGCTATTATTTCTTTGGAACTTTGAGCAAAAAGCTAAAAGGAATCAACAAAAAAGCAACGAGTGCAAAGATCGCAAAAACATCCACGAACGCCATTAGCCTGGACTGGGCAAGAAGTTCTTTATACAGAATCCCGCCTGCTTTGTGAAGCGCATAATTGCCTGAAAATGACATAAAGTTTCCGCTTAATGTGTGAATTTTTTGTTGGAAAATCAAGTTAAAGTTTGAAAGATTCTCAACAAGATAGGTTTGATGAACCTGAGAAAGTCTTGCAATCAAGGTAGAAGACATTGAAACGATAAAAGCGGTTGTGACACATTTACAAAGACTATGTAAACCCGCACCGTTTGAAAGTTCTGTTTTCGGCAATGTGCCAAGAACTAGCCCTGAAACAGGAATAAAGACCAAGATAACCCCGATGCCCATCAGCACGTTCGGAATAACCACGTAATCGAATGAAATTCCCAGACTCAAATTTACATACATGAAAGTTGAAATCCCGAGGAAAAAGAACCCGCACGCAATCAAAACTCTGTTATCCAGACGCTCAACCATCCACCCTATTAAAAGAAGCATCACAAGACAAGAAAACACTCTCGGCGCCAAAGAAAGACCGCTTAAAACGGCATTATATCCCATTAAACTCTGTAAAAACATTGGTAAAAGAACAATTGTCACGTAAATAATCATATTTACACATGAGCCGAGAATTGTTCCGATGAAAAAGTTTTTGTCTTTAAAAACACGAAGATTCACAATCGGGGTTTTGCACTCCAATTCCCAAACAATGAAAAAGATAAAAGAAAACAGAGAAATGCCTGCAAGCCAGCTTATCCAGGTACAATCAAACCAATTATATTGCTGTCCTTTGTCCAGAACAATCTGCATCGTCAAAAGCCACAGAACAAGAGACCCAAAACCGACAAAATCGACGCCCTCAGGTTTTTTACGATTAGGAAGTTCTTTTATGTTGCAGTGGACAAGGACGACAGAAAAAATCCCCACAGGAATATTCGCAAGATAAATCCATTGCCATGCAGAATTATCCACAATAAAACCGCCAAAAGTGGGTCCCAGTATAGAAAACACCATTACGGCAAAACCGAAAAGCGCCATTGCCTGGCCTCTTTTTTCGTAAGGAAAACTCGCAATCAAAATCGCCTGAGAGATAGGCATCATCGGACCGCCACCAATCCCCTGTACCAAACGCCCTAAAACCAACATATTCAAACTCGGCGCCAATGCGCACAACAACGAACCAATAGTGAAAATTGTAATAAAAACCTTCAAAAACCTGACTCGACCCATAAAGTTCTCAAGCCAGCCCGTCATAGGGATAAGAATTGCATTTGCAATCATATAGGTTGTTATGACCCAATTAGCCTCTTCTGTTGTAGAACCGAAATATCCTGAAATGTAAGGAATAGCAACATTTGTGGCAGATGTCGCAAGCATTGCAAATGCCGTTGGCAGAAGGATTGTCAATGCCACAAGCCAAAGTGGAGTTTCCTTTTGTGGGACATGCAGCGGATGAGAATCTTCGGTTGTTTTAGGATTTTGAACTATTTCCATAAAGTATTATTTTACCTTTACTTCAGGCACAACAGACATTCCGGGCACAATGTTGTATTTTGAGACATCTTCAGTGAAAATTATTTTCACAGGTACCCTTTGAACAATTTTCACATAACTTCCGACTGCATTTTCCGGAGGGAAGAGGCTGGCCTTTGCTCCTGTGGCTCTTTGGATACTTTCGACTTTGCCCTTAAAACGCTTCCCGGGATAAGTATCGATTTTTATTTCCACAGACTGACTGGCATGCATGTTTGTAAGTTGAGTTTCTTTAAAATTTGCGACAACCCAGACTGTCTCAGGAACGATAGCAAACATTGGTTGAGCCACTTGCACATAATTGCCCTGCTCAACGTTTCTATTCGTGATGAGCCCGTCTTGGGGGGCATAGATTTTTGTATAAGAAAGATTTAATTCATTTTCTTCAACTTCTGCCTGCAATTTTTCAATTTGAGCAATCGCAGCATCTTTTTTAGACTTTGCACTTTCCAAAACAGCTCTTGTTTCATTTTCTTTCTCAACTGCGCTTTTAAGATTCTCCTGCGCAACTGTTAAAGAAGTCTTGCTGCCGTCATAGTCTTGTTTTGAGGCAATTCCTTCTTTGAGCATTGAAGAATATCTTTTGAAATCTTTTTGTGCAAAATCCAGTTTTGACTTAGCAGAAGAAATTTCGTGTGCAGTTTCTTTAAATTGAGATTCTGTTTTTGTAATATCTTTTTCAGAAATATTTAAGTCGGCCTTCGCCTGATTAAGATTGGCGATTGACTGTGCCAATTTCACCTCATAATCCTTCGGGTCAATCACAACCAACAAATCCCCTTTTTTGACAGGTTGGTTGTCTTTTATCAACAGTTGAACAACCGGACCGGAAACTCTGGGAGCAACAGAGACAATGTGTCCTTCAACAAATGCATCATCTGTAGCCTGAAAATGAATCGAATGAACCATAAAATATATTCCAATTAAGAAAAATATAATTGCAGTCAAAGTCGGCACTATTACCCGCTTTTTTTGGTAGCTTGGGCGGTTATCTTCATTTGTTTCAACAGGATTATTTTCGTTATTAATGTTCTGGTCTGTACTCATGTTTGTTTCCCTATTTTAATTTCTCTATTTATATTTGCAAAGTAACTTTGCCTCGCATGTTATCTTGCATTCTCTCCAAAATCGAAAGACAATTCTCAAGCTCATTTTCTGAAATGCCATTTGTCGTGATTGCACGCAGTTCAAGAGCAGTGGGCTTAATTTTGTTTCTTGTTTCGATACCTTTTTGCGTAATCAAAAGTTTATATATTTTTCGTTTGTTAACGTCTTCAACACGTTTAACCAATTCCAATTTTTCAAGGATATTTATAATCCG
>CAZIVG010000004.1:0-21953 GCA_964542595.1 uncultured Muribaculaceae bacterium
GAGCGTGACTGTTAGCTTCGTACAAAAACATCGTGTTAAGTTCGTTTCCGGCACAGAAAAGATAAACGTTCTGTCCAATAAAACCTGCATCCACCGACGCAAGATATTTGCTTTGTCGTGACAGATCAGCCGTGTACAACAAAATCAAAGGATACTTTCCGACAATCGGGCGCACATCCTCTTTGCTGAATGCATTTAAAATGTGGAGTTTCGGGTCATACTTAAAAATTCCCTCAGCAACCGCAACATAAATCGTAATAACCTGAGCGTTCATAGCACTCGGAGCCGTGCGCCTTCCGTCAGAGCGGTTTATACCGTCCGCCGCCCATAGCAAATTCGACAAAGTTTGCATTGAAATCGGGTCTTTTGAAAACCGAACACTCGATTGTCTGTTTTTGAACGCGTCCATTATCGGCATACCGCCGGTAATAACAGGTGCCGGCAAACTCACATCTCTGAGTGTTGTTTCAGAGTTTGCAGCATTCCCCGCGAACAAGAAAAGCCCCAAGGCCAACGTGACAATATTTTTTAAATTTTTCATAAAAGCTCCTTGTCAAAATCATCAAAATCAGAAATTATCGCACTTACGGCAGGTATTTTCTCATAAAACGCTCTTGTTTCCATTGACTCAATCGCAATGATTTTACCAATCCCTGCACGTCTTGCAGACTCGATTCCCGAAACCGCATCTTCAATAACAATGCATTCTTCAGGCTTCAACCCGATATTTTTCGCCGCAATTTCATAAATATCCGGTGCAGGCTTACCTGGGATTTTTCCGTTATCATAGACAATTTTTTCTATATCAAACCACTTCTCAAGCCCGAAACCTTCAATAAAGAAATCTACGTTATTCTTCTCTGACATCGTCGCTATCGTATGAGGAATATCGTTTTCGACGATAAAATCCAAAAACGCCTCAGCACCCTTCGCGAGTTTGAAGTTCTCAGGGTCATTACGGCACATATCGCGGTAAATCGCCTCTTTCTCATCCTGACATTTTTTCACAAGTTCCGCCGAAGGCTTCTGCCCGATTGCGTAAGCGATGATATCTTCGTTTGTTCTTCCGAACATATAGTCCCTCATTTCCTCGTCGGAAAAAGGAGTTTCACGAAGCTTTTTGGAATATTCCCTCCACGTTTCGAGATGCATTTCCGAGTCCCAAAAAAGAGTCCCATTAAAATCAAAAATTATACCTTTATATTTCATTTTTCTACCACTTATTGTAATGTATTTTCGCCGAATCGTATCTTCTCGGACGTTCGAGTTTCTGCTCAGCATAGCCGAGAGCGATAAAGCAAAACGGCACAACGTTTTCAGGCAGATTCAAATGCTTTGAAAATTCGTTTGTAATCTCTTCCCACGGGTAAATCCCAATCCAGCAAGTATCTAACCCCAAGGCCTTTGCCGCAAGAAGCATATTTTCAGTTGCAGCGGAGCAATCAGCTATGTAAAAGCCCTCTGCCATTTCTTTTTCAGTGTCGCCACAAACCATTATACAGACAGGAGCAGTTTTCAGAGCGCTGGTGTAAGGGTGGAGTTCTCTTATTTCTTGGATTTTGTCTTTTTCATTAAAAACAATAAAGTGCCACGGTTGCTTATTCGAAGCCGAAGGCGCAAACATGCCTGCTCTCAAGACTTCATCCACAAGGTCAGGGTTGACGGACTTTTCGAGATATTTCCTTACACTTCGTCTGTCATAAATCGTATCAATAGTATTTTGCATATCAAAGCCCCTTCCATAGATTTTCCATCTTAAACTGAGTTCTCAAAAGCCTTAAAAACTCCATATCGATTTGCGCAGCGGCAATACCATCTTCGCTCCCCGCGTCGGAAAGAACCTGACCGTTTGGCGAAACAATCATCGAATGCCCGCAAGAAGACAAGAAAGAATCGACTTTTCCGCAAAGATTCGAGGACACGAAATAAACCATGTTGTCCATCGCCCTGGCTCTATTCATCAGAATCCATTCTTCAGTGGCTGTAGCGAGCATCTGATTCGGCGCAGACCACGCAGCAGGTTCAAGGATAACCTCCGCGCCTCTTTTGACCAATTCGATGTATTGATTAGGGAATTTTATGTCAAAACAAATCGACAATCCAACCTTCCCAAAATCCGTATCAACAACAACAAACTCATTACCCGGGGTGCAATAAGTATCCTCCTGCCCGCCAAAGCTGTCAAAAAGGTGGATTTTTCGGTATTTTGCGATTTCTTCACCGTTTCTGTCAATGAGCCGGCTTGTGTTGTAGAGCTTTTCACCCTCACGCTCGATAATCGCACCAGCCAAAACGTAGGATTTATGCTCTTTCGCAACTTCTTTAAAGAACTCTAGAACCTCGTTTTTTTGAGGGTCTTGCGCGAGTTTTTGAAATTCGGGGACACTTATCCCTGTATTGAAAAACTCAGGCATTAAAATCAAATCCGGATTCAATGCCGCGTTTTTTTCAATAAAGTCTTTCACCTTCTCAAGATTCTTTTGCATTTGGCCGATTTTCGGCCTTATTTGAACACTAAGCACATTAACTTTTGTCATAAGTTCTCTCCAAATCTTTTAAGGTGTTGTCCGTTTAGCGAAACTAGTCTTTGCCGTTTATTGCGTTCATACAATCTTTACAAATCGCGCCAAGACCGTCAACCGCAATCAAATCACGATATTTCCAACATCTGTCACACTTTTCGCCGTGAGCCTGCGTAACATAAATCGTATAATCGTCTTCCTTATATTCATTCAAGACGTTTTCAGGCATTTTGTCAGCAAGAATTGCTTGAGAAGTGATGAAAATGTTAGAAAGTTCAGTTTCATAACGTTTAAGCAGTTCTTTGTCTCCGCCAACGATATAAACAGCTGCCTCGAGAGAGCTTCCGATTATTTTATCAGCCCTCAAGGGTTCAATCGCCTTCGTCACAATTTCTCTCAACTTAAGAATTTTTGAGAACTCAGTGTCAATCTTCTCGTTAGCCCATTTCAGGTTTGCAACCGGCCAATCTGAAAGCAAAATACTTTCCAGTCCTTGTTGCTGTTTATCAGGTGTGTTCAACCAGATATCTTCAGCCTGGTGGGGCATTACAGGGACAAGGAGCCTTGTTAACGCTTGTGAAATCTCATAAAGAACCGTTTGACAAGCGCGTCTTGAAAGTGATTTTTTACCCGCCGTGTAGAGTCTGTCTTTTACGATATCGAGATAGAAAGAACTCAAATCCGTCGCCGCAAAGTTTTGCAAATGCTGGAAGTATTTGTAAAACTCATAAGCTTCAAACGCTTCTGTGACATTTCCAATCAGATTGTTCAATTTGTGAAGTGCAAATTTATCAATACCCTTAAGGTCCTTGTAGAAAACGTAGTCGGCAATCGGGTCAAAATCATAGAGGTTTCCGAGAAGGAATCTCGATGTGTTTCTGATTTTCTTAAAGATTTCAACCATTTGTTGAATGGCTGTTTTACCGATTTTTACGTCATTTCTGTAATCAACAGATGCCGCCCAAAGCCTCAAAACGTCCGCACCGTAGAGTTTTATGATATCTTGAGGAACAACAGTGTTGCCCAAAGATTTACTCATCTTTCTGCCATCAGCGTCCAATACAAAACCGTGCGTCAAAACAGTCAAATAAGGCGCTCTGCCGGAAGTCGCAACCGCTGTCAATAGCGAAGATTGGAACCAGCCTCTGTGTTGGTCTGAACCCTCAAGATACATTTCAACGGGCAATCCGCCAAGTTCTTCTTTTCTTTTTTGGACAACCGCTCTGTGAGTGATTCCCGAGTCAAACCAAACATCCATGATGTCTTTCTCTCTCAAAAATTCTCTGCCACCGCAGTGAGGGCATTTGAACCCCGTAGGCAAAAGGTATTTTGTCGGAGTCTGCACCCAAGCATCAGAAGAATCCTTCTCAAAAGTTCTTGCGATTTTATCAATTGTTGCAGGAGTCACGACCTCTTTTTCGCACGATTTGCAATAGAAAACAGGAATCGGCACGCCCCAGACTCTTTGTCTTGAGATACACCAGTCAGAGCGCGAGGCAACCATGTTCGAGATTCTTTGCTCGCCTGATGCCGGTATCCACTGCACGTTGCTGATTTCTCTGAGAGTTGCTTCTCTGAATTTGTCAACTTTTACAAACCACTGTGGAGTAGCTCTGTAAATTACGGGCTTTTTGCATCTCCAGCAGTGAGGATAGCTGTGTGTAATCTGTTTTTTGGAAATCAAAGCAAAGCATTTGTTCAATTTTTCAAGAACGATTTTGTTTCCGTCTTCATAATGAACCCCTTCCATATCAGGAACTTCGCTTGTCCAGCAGCCTTTTGAATCTAAAGGCGAAAGAACTTCGATGCCATACCTTTGGCAAACTTCCCAGTCCTCAAGACCGTGTCCTGGAGCCGTATGTACGCATCCAGTACCTGCCTCCAAAGTAACGTGATCACCAACCAAAATCGGTGAAAATCTTTCATAAAGCGGGTGCTTTGTTTTTGCGTTTTCAAGTTCCTTACCTTTGATTGTGCCGAGAATCACAACATCACTCTCATTCAATTCGGCGTCTTTTACAAAAGAGCTAACCAAATCAGTCGCAATCAAATAAACCTCGTCAACGTATTGAACAAGTGAATACTCGAATTTTTCGTTTACGCTGATTGCAAGGTTAGAAGGAATTGTCCACGGAGTAGTGGTCCAAATCACTGCGCTTAAAGGTTTGTCAGTTTCAACGCCTGCTTTTGAATAAACCTGTTTCTCATGCACTTCATCGAACATGAATTTCACATAAATCGCCGTTGAAGTGTGATCAGCATATTCGACTTCCGCTTCAGCAAGTGCTGTTTCGCAAGCAGGACACCAGTAAACGGGCTTTAAGCCTTTTTCAATATATCCTTTTTCATACATTTCACCGAAAATACGAACCTGTTCCGCTTCGATTTCAGGAGAAATCGTCACGTAAGGGTTTTCCCAGTTGCCCCAAACACCGAGGCGTTTGAAGTCCTCTTCTTGGCCTTTGAGGTTCGCCATCGCAAACTCTCTGCATTTTGCACGAAGTTCGCTTTTTGTCATTGCGTCACGTCCGCCCTCAACGTTTTTTACAACCGCGTTTTCAATCGGAAGTCCGTGTCCGTCATAACCCGGAACGTATGGAGAATAGAACCCGCACTGTGATTTGTAACGGATTACAATATCTTTTAAGATTTTGTTCAAAGCTGTTCCGATGTGGATTTTCGGAGAACTCAAATACGGAGGGCCGTCGTGGAGGACAAATTTCTTGTCCTTTGACCTTTGCGCAATGTTTTTCTCATAGACCTTTCTCATTTCCCAAAAATCTTGTATATCCAATTCTCTGACAGCTGCGTTCGCTCTCATTGCGAGAGTCGTTTGCGGCAGATTCAATGTATCTTTAAATTCAAACTGTTTTTCTTCTGACATTTTTATCCTCGATTTCTAAAGTGCCTTAGTAATAATTTTATATAAAAAACGTTCATTAGTAAAATATTTTCAAAAAGCATTCGCAATGTGTTTTTTAAAATTTTTCAACCTGATACTTTGTTCGAACAGTCTCTAACTTTCACTAAAGTTCCATAACTCGGTTCCAAAGGGCTTAAAATTCTTTTTTCACAGCCTATGACACGCTAGTGAATCGAGCAAGAAAAAAGAATTTTAAGCCCGAGAACCTCAGACAAATGGAACTAATCGCTGTTCAGGTAAGATTCTGTTTCTCTCTCCGTATATGGTTTCTAAATTTTAAAAAACATATTGCGAAAACGCCAAGATACATTTTTTGGAGGATACTGCAATCAAAACGCATGTAGTACCCTGTTAATATATAATTTCTAGACTTTGTATAAAAAAAATAAATTAATTAAGAGGCAGGTTTGAAAAAATTTCAATTCAGATTACAGGTAGTACTGGACATAAAAGAGAAACTTCTCGAGGAGAAGCTGCTTGAACTCTCAAAAGTTCAACGCGGACTCCAAGATGCAATCGACAAACAGAAAACGCTCGAAAGCTATCAGGCAGAAATCAACGAGGCACTTTTGCATGTTTTTCAAAGCGGAAACGATCTTGATTTGATTGAAGTCCAACGATACAAAGATTTTATCAACAAACTCATAGTTGACATCTCGAACCAAAAAGTCGTTGTACAAAACATCACAAAAGTTCTTGAAATAAAAAGAAGAGAAGTGAACGAGGTTTTGAAAGAGAAAAAAGTACTAGAAAAATTAAAAGAAAACCAACAGAAAAAATTCTACCAGGAGGTCGAATACCACCAAAGAATGGAACTCGACGACATCGCTTCAAGCAGATACGCCAGAGCATAAAACTTTCACAGGGGCAGGAGAGAACATGACATCTCAATACACATCTAACATTTTAAATAATATTTTGAGCGCCGCAAACAACCAGACCGGTGCAAAAACCTCTGCAAATTCATTCAACACCGAAACGAGTGAACAGTTCGCAGGCTTTTTAAATAATTCAATGAAAAGCTACGCAGACAAGTCTCAACAAAAAAGCGTTCAAAACAACTATAACAATCCGAGTTATGCAAAAAATACAAAAGATGTCCAAAAAGCACAAACTGCTGTGCAAAGCGATTCTTCACAAAACAAAAAAACAGACAACAACAAAAACTCGTCAGTGAAAAACAAAGCTGAAGAAAACGCTTTTAAAACCTCTGAAAGAAAAACAGACAACACAAAAAACGAGTCCTCCAAGATAGACAACTCAAAACAAGAAAAAATTAAAGACAAAAGTGAAAATAAAACAAAAGAAGAAACAACTTCTTCCGAAAAGCAAACACAAGATGTCGTAGAGAAAAAACCACAAGAAACAGAACAAACCGAGCAAGAAAATGCGGCACAAACTTTGGCCCAAAACACGGTTCTTCTTGCAGCAGCAAACGAATCAATCCTTGCGAATATCAATTTTGAGGAAGTTGCCATAACAACTCCTGCTGCGGAAACAACAGCAGAAATCACAACTGAAACAACAGTCGAGTCAACAAAAACAACTGCGCAAAAAAATGCTCCTCAAACAACAGAAACTCAAATTCCTGTTGAAACCGTTTCAAAAACTACAGAAGATGCGATAAAAACCGCGGCGGCATCGGTTATCGAGAATATTGAATCGCTCAAAACAGCCCCTGCAAAACAAGTTGCAGTCCAAGATTTAACTGCGGAGAAAAACACAGTTGCAACGATTTCTGACCTTCAACAAACGGCCAAACAGCCTGTGACAAAAGAGTCCAAAATCAACCTGACAGCGCAAGTCACCCCAGAAACTGCCGATCTTCAAGTTGATGTGCAATCAACACAAAAACCCTCAACAGAAGCTACAGAAGTTCAAAATGGCACAAAAGCGGCCCTGAACGCCGACAATTCAAGAATTATTCTTAACCTCGACAACACTGAAACGGCACAAGAAACGACAACTCAAGCAACAGCTGTAACCCCCGCAGACACAGAGCCTGAAAAAGCGCCTGTAATAAAGGTTACACAAGAAGTTGCAGCGAACGTCAAAGAAACAGCAACAAATGGGTTTATCGAAAATAAAGACGTAACGTCGAAAGCAAAAAGCAAAGCAGCTTCACAAATGACATCGCTTGAAAACACAGACACCGTTGTTACTCAAGGACAATCAACTTTTGACGCAAAAACCCAAACTCAGGGACAAACCAACGGTCAAACAAATTCTCAAACAGGCCAAGGCAGTGAGCAAGTCGCGAAAATGTCAGTAGAAAGCGTTCAACAGCCAACATCAGGAAGCGAAGCTTTCATCAACAGACTCGACAAAACTTTCGCCTCACAGGTCATGGGCAAAGGGTCTTCGGCGATGCAACCGCAACAGCTTAACCAAAGTGACATCATGAACCAGATTAATGCAAAACTTGAAGAAATGCAGACCTCAGGCAACAACAAGGTTTCGATTGTCCTGAAACCCGAAAACCTCGGCAGAGTATCTCTTGAGATTATGAACTCAAAAGAAGGCATTGTGGCCAAAATGACCACAGACAGCCAGCAGGTCAAAGAACTTTTCGACAAAAACGTTGAAGCCCTGAAATCAAACCTCAGTTCACAAGGTGTCAACGTCAACAACATCAAGGTTGAATGTACTCACGAATCATCAAACAATTCGATGAACTTTGAGAGAGAACAGTTTAACCAAAATGCATCAAGAGACCCGAACGGTCAGAGACAAACCTCACAAAACGGCCAAAACTCTGAACGATACACAGGCTCAGACTATTCACAAGACAGCGAAATTGAATTCGCACAAGCAACAGAATTAAAAAACACAGAAACAATAATACAACACAATGGTAAGGTAGATTACAAAGTCTAAAAAAAGCTACGGCAAAGACTTTGGGAGGAGTAGAAAAATGGCATCAGTGTCAAACGAATTAACAAACATGCAAAACAACACCGCTGTGAACAGAGCAAATTCACAGAAATCAGCAGGTCCGTCTCAAGAGCTGAACCAAGACGCATTTTTGATGTTAATGCTTGAACAAATGAAAAATCAGGACCCCATGAATCCGATGGACAACTCACAAATGCTTGCGCAACAGGCGCAATTCACACAGATTAGTGAATTGCAAAAAATGAACAGCGCGTTGAATTCGAACAACATGATTCAACAAGCAAACAGTCTTGTCGGAAAAACAGTCCAAATCGTTGACCCGAACAACACATCAAGACTCATCACAGGCACAGTTACAAGTGCAAACTTCACAAACAACGGTGCAACCGTAACCGTAAACGGAAAAGAATATCCGCTCGGATTGGTCGCATCGATTACAGACGGAGCACCTGCAACAGACAACACAACTCTCGGCAATAAAAAACTCGGAGATCTCAACAACGCAAGTATCACAGAAGGTTCCGTGACCTTGACAATCACTGATGCCGAAGGCAAAAAATCAAACAAAATCATTAACATCACAAAAAACATGACAATGAATGATTTGGTTGAAAAATTCAAAGAAGCCGGCGTTAACGCAAAAATCGATAACGGCGTTTTGACAATTGAGAAAGGCACAAACAAATCCATCAGTATGACAAACGGAAACGTTGAAAACAGTTCCGCAATCGCGTCAAACCTGGTAGGTGCAATGAAAATGTTCCAAACAGAGGGCGGAAACCTCGAAACAGGAATCCTTGACTTTGACAGATCTAAAAAATAAACAAACAGGAAATTTTATACAGTTATTACAAAATAAAACGGGAGGATAAATGACACAAGCATTTTACACGGCTATCGGCGGTATGGCGGCCGGTCAGACAAAGGTCAATGTTGTTGCCGACAACATCGCCAACATGAACACAGTAGGTTTCAAATCTTCTACTGTAAACTTTTCAGACATCTACTACAGAACAAGTTCATCAGGCCAAGCACCTTCAGGAAAAATGGGTGGGGTTAATCCGAAACAAATCGGTATCGGGGTTCAAACAGCCGCCATCACAAGAGATTTTTCTGCAGGAACAACCTTAACAACCGGAAAATCTACTGACTTGTGTATTCAAGGCAGCAGCTTTTTCACAGTAGCATCTCCTACCGTTGAAATCCTTTACACAAGAGCAGGAAACTTCACTGTTGATGCAAACGGAAACCTTGTTCTCCCTAACGGCTACAAAGCACTTGGCACAGACCGTTCAATGAACACAACCAGCAGCACAACTCCTATTAAGATTCCAACATACATCAACACAATTACATCACCATCAACAGGCGCGCACATGGATGCGAAAAAATTGTCTGACTTAAACGGCGCGAACATAAACACAGGTACTTTCACAATCACAGCTTATGATGACACCGGAGCGAACCCCGTAAATCACAAAATCAAAATCACAGACGGAATGACAGTTGCGCAATTAAAAACTGCAATCAACGCAATCCCGGGTGTGACAGTATCCACCGCAGACGGAAAATTCGATATTACACTTGATGATACAGTAACAGCCAAAATCGAAATGAAAAACGGGGACATTGATAACAAAAACGTTCCGGCAACAAACTTCATCACAGAAATGAACTTTGAAAACACCGCTGCCGCAGGTGCTACACCTCAATACAAGAGTGAGGCAGTGGACTTCATGCAAACAATTGGTGCAGGTTCTGCCGGTCTTGATTCTTCACAAAACTACACCGATGTAACAATCACAGAAAACGGAGTAATTGAAGTAAAATACGGAAACAACGATATTCTGAGCGTTATGCAAGACCCGAACAACCCTGAAAGAGTCGTCTTCAAATACACATTGAATGACGGTACAATCATTTCAGGTAATGACGTTACGATCAACGACGGCCTCGTTGAAGAAGGTAACCTCCAACTTCAAATGGCAAGTTTCGTTAACCCTAACGGCTTGACCGCAGTCGGAAACAATGCTTATTCATCAGGACCGAACTGTGGCATGGTTCTTTACGGAAGCATCAGCTCTGACGCATTCGGAAGCGTAAAATCAGGTATCCTTGAAGGCTCAAACGTTGACCTTTCAACACAGTTTGCAGACATGGTAGTTTCCCAAAGAGCTATCGAAGCAAACAGCCGTGTATTCGACGCGACCAACCAAATCCTCCAGACACTTTCTCGTTTGGGATCATAATAACTGACTTTTTAAGTAAAACTGTATAAAAAATATCCGAAGCTTTGATTTCAAGGCTTCGGATTATTTATACTCTCTCTTCTTAATATTTAAAATTTAGTAAGACTTGTATTCTTTTTCAAAACCGAACAAAGAACTCACCGACTCGTTGTCGTGGATTCTTGAAATTGCTTCTCCCAAAATCGGCGCAATGCTCAACTGTGTGAATTTTGAAGGAATATTGCTGATGTTGAGCGGTATGGAATTCGTGATAATAACTTCTTCAACAGGCGCATCCTCGAGCCTTTGAATCGCAGGCCCTGAAAGAATTCCGTGCGCAGCACACACATAAACCTTTTCAGCGCCTTCTTTAACAAGAAGTTTCGCCGCTTCACAGATTGTACCTGCAGTGTCAATCATATCATCTACCAAAACGCAAATTTTGCCCTTAACTTCACCGATTACGTGGTCAGCGATGGCTTCATTGTGTTTGTCTCTTCTTTTGTCAATGATTGCCAACGGGCATTCCAAACTTTTTGCAAAAACTCTTGTTCTTTGAACCCCGCCTGTGTCAGGGCTGACCGCCACAAGTTTTGCTGCAGGAATGTTTAATTCCTTAATATAATCAGTCAAAACAGGTGTCGCATAAACGTGGTCAACAAGAATGTTGAAGAACCCTTGAATCTGTCCTGTGTGCAAATCCATTGCAAGCACTCTGCTTGCGCCTGCTGTGGTGAGCAAGTCGGCAACGAGTTTTGCTGTGATTGCTTCTCTGCCTGATGTTTTTCTGTCCTGTCTGGCATATCCGTAATAAGGAATAACAGCCGTGATTGACTTTGCGCTGGCTCTTTTGAACGCATCAATCATAATAAGCATTTCCATAAGATTTTCATTCACAGGGTTCGAAAGCGGCTGGATAATGAAAACATCGTCTCCACGAATGCTTTGTTGAACCTGAACATAGATTTCACCATCTGCGAAGTTCTTGATAATCATAGGTCCCACACTTGTTCCGAGATATTGTGCAATCTCTTCTGCAAGTTTTTGATGGGCTCTGCCGGCAAAGAGTTTTATATCATGCGTAGGGTTGATTGTAGTTTCTCGCTGGGGGAATTCCATTGTTAATTCCATTTTGCATTCCTTCCTTGATTTCACAGACTTCGCTTCTGACCATACAATTATAGCAGTAAAAGTTTTTATTTAACACATGGTATTTTTAATTTAAACAAAAATCCATGATGTATTTGTATCTAAAAATCGTAAAAATATTTTTTGTCACTTTCTTTTGGGAGCATTGGATTTTCGAAATAATTTGTTACAAATGTAATTCGAATCTTGTTTTACTTTAAAACCTGTCTGTTATATCATTTTGAATAAGAACTACACAGACATTAATAACAGAAAAACAGGTAGAAAATGAATAACGAAAAACTTAGAAACATAGCGATTATCGCTCACGTTGACCATGGAAAAACGACACTGGTTGACTGTATGCTCAAACAGTGCGGAGTCTTCAGAGACAACGAAGCAGTTCAGGAACGTATCCTCGACAGCAACGATCTTGAAAGAGAAAGAGGAATAACAATCCTCGCGAAAAACGTATCCGTTCAATACAAAGACCATAAAATCAACATCGTCGATACCCCCGGACACGCAGACTTCGGCGGAGAAGTTGAAAGGGTTTTGGGAATGGTTGACGGTGCGCTTTTGATTGTTGACGCAGCAGAAGGCCCAATGCCACAGACAAGATTCGTTTTGCACAAAGCATTGGAATTGGGAATCAGAGTAATCGTCGTTATCAACAAAATCGACAAACCCGCTGCTGATCCTGACAACACGCTAAACAAAGTTTTCGACTTGTTCACTGAATTGACAGACAACGAATATTTAATTGACTTCCCTGTCGTTTATTCAAGCAGCTTGAACGGCTATGCAAAAAAAGAAATTGAAGACGAGTCTGATGACATCATCCCGCTTTTGGATTCGATTTTGGAAAATATCAAACCTCCCGTTGCAGACGTCACAAAAGATTTGCAATTCCATGTAACTACGCTTGACTACAATGAATATGTCGGCAGAATCGCAATCGGAAGAATCGTAAACGGCTCAATCCGTTCACAAGAACAGGTTTCATTAATAAGAACAGACGGCACCATCGCAAAAGGAAAAATCGTAAAACTCTTCGGATTCGAAGACCTCGGACGTGTCGAAATCAAAGAAGCACATGCCGGAGACATCGTCGGAATAGCAGGCTTCCCTGAAATCCAAATCGGCGAAACTATCTCTTGCCTCGAAAACCCTGTCGCACTGCCTTTGATTAAGATTGACGAACCGACTCTTCAAATGAATTTCTCCGTAAACAACAGCCCGTTCGCAGGCCAAGAAGGTAAATTCGTTACCTCAAGACAAATCAGAAAAAGACTTTATCAGGAACTGGAAAAGAACGTTTCTCTTCGCGTTGAAGACACAGAAAACACAGACGTTTTCAAAGTTTCGGGAAGAGGAGAACTCCACCTCGGAATCCTTATCGAAACGATGAGAAGAGAAGGCTATGAGTTTCAGGTTTCAAAACCTGAAGTTATTTATAAAACAATAAACGAAGAACTCCACGAACCTTACGAGGATTTGCTTATCGACGTCCCAGAAGAATATGCGGGAAGCTGCATCGAAAAACTCGCCGGAAGAAAAGGCGAAATGATTGAAATGCACGCAGCCGGAAGTCGCTCTGAAATGAGATTCCTTATTCCTGCAAGAGGCCTAATCGGCTTCAGAGGTGAATTCATCAGAATGACAAGAGGCGAAGGAATCATGAACCATACCTTCGACAAATACAAACCTTTCGCAGGTGACATCAACCGCCAAAGAAGCGGCTCGTTGATTGCCCACGAAGAAGGCGAAGCAGTTCCTTACGCTTTGGCTCAATTCGAAGACAGAGGCGTGTTCTTCATCGTTCCTAAAACAAGAGTTTACAGAGGTATGATTATCGGTGAATGTAACAGAGCACAAGACATAACAGTTAACGCTTGCAAAACCAAAAAACTCACAAACATGAGAACGGCAACAGCCGACGTTATGGTGACGCTCCAGTCTCCCAGAATCATGTCGCTTGAAGAATGTCTCGAATACATCGCAGATGACGAACTGGTCGAAATTACTCCTGAAAATATAAGGATGAGAAAATACGACCTGGTAAAAATAAGATAGACAAAAAAGAGCCTTTTAAAAAGGCTCTTTTTTTACGCTTTAAAACCGTTAAAATTAGTAGTTAATTTTTCCTTCTTTCAAAACTCTGGCTGCACAGGTTAAACCCTCTGTAGTTGAAGCACATGCATCAACATCAACATCAATGCCACCCGGCACAAGCCCGCGATCTTTTGTCATAACAAACAAAAATACATCATCACCTAATTTATTAGGCTTTTTATCTCCGTTTACATCCACAAAAAAGGCGAGTGAACCCTCAGGTGCAGAATCAATATTAACCCCTGAACCCGACGCCAATCCACCAATGCTATAGTTCATTCCATCCGATGTAGAAAAAGTGGCGGAGTTAAACCTTCCGATTCCGTCAGTTCCACCATAATCGGGGCCATTAAGCCAAGTTGTCTGAGCCCAACAGCCATCGAACCCGACTTCGCATTTTCTTGTTGTGTTCATAACACTTGTATAATAATTGAGCATTTTGTTAATAGATGCATCGGTATCATCGAAACGCCATCTTTTATGGTCGCCGTATTTTTGCTCAAGAACAGAAGTCGCTTGCACCAGAGATGAATAAGCTTTTTTAACTCCTGCAACGTTTTCTTGCATATCAGCTTGTTTTCGCAACGCCGGCATCGTAATCGAAGCAATAACGCCAATAATCATCAAAGTTACCAGAACTTCTGCCATAGTGAATGCATTTCGTTTTATTTTTTTTCTTACAAACATAAAGACTCCTTTTTTTATTCATTATAATACCTTTTCAGATTATTGTCATTATTAAGGCTCAATAAAAATACATTGTTTGGCGGATATTCCCACACCCGAAATTGTGGAATTATATTAATATAAAAATAGTTCTAAATTGGGGATTAGTATAGTTTAACGTTAAACATGTGAGGTAGGTTTTGAATTTTTCGGCAATAATAGCGATTGCGGCAGCTGTTTTTTTGATGGTGGCATCACACACTTCAGATGGCTCAATGGTTTCATTGATTCAACCGTCAGCAATTATGATTGTTTTGGGCGGAACTTTTTGTGCATCACTGGTAAACTTTAAGCCATCGACCCTTTCAAATGCCATAAAAGCCTCAGTGGACGTATTTTTTGACAAACAGCCCTCTCATATCAAAGTAATCGATGAGATAATTTATCTTGCACATCAAGCAAGACTGAAAGGGCTTTTTTCTCTAAACAATCTTGTTGAAAACATCCAAGACCCTTTTCTGAAAAGAGGGGTACAACTTTCTTTGGATTTTAATAACCCTCAAATGATTTATGACATTTTAAAAGCAGAAATCTCTTACGATGAGGAAGAAGAACTGATAAACTCGCGTGTTTTCGAGGCTTTGGGCGGATATGCACCGACTTTTGGGATTGTAGGTGCGGTTTTCGGATTAATCCAGATTATGGGCTACATACAACAGCCCGATATTCTCGCTCAAGGAATTGCTGTTGCTTTCGTATCAACACTTTACGGAGTCGGTTTTGCAAACCTTTTATTCCTGCCCGTTGCAGGAAAATTAAAAATGAATCTCAGAGAAAAAATCCTTCTAAAAGAAGTAATACTCCAGGGAATCGTTTCCATCCAGATGGAAGAGTCGCCTATGGTTATTGAAGAAAAGCTTCTCGCTTACCTGAAATATCACAACAGAAATCACGCTTACGAGTCGAACAAAAAAACGCCGGGGGTCTTTGGTGTCAGATAGATGAAAAACGATTATTATTCAAATTCAAACGACTATATCAACCGCTGGGTAATTTCTTACGCAGACTTCGTAACAATGCTTCTCGCATTGTTTATGGTTATGTTTGCGACTTCAGGTATGGGTGATACAAAAGTTAAAGATGTTAACAAGTCTATACAAAAAGTATTCACAGCAAAAAGTGTTCAAGAAAAACAAATCGAAGAAAATGTAAAGAATATTGAGCAAACACAAACGCCTCAAAGCCCTTTAGAAAACTCCGGAAAAACGATACTGGAAGGCGGAGACGGGATACTTGATGCAAAGAAACTTACCGAAGAAATCGAAAAAAATCTCGAAATCAACACTTCCGTAAAAATCCTCAAAGAACAAAGGGGCGTGGTAATAAGATTAAATGACACTATGCTTTTTGACCCCGGTTCTGCTATAATAAAACCACAGGCTGTTGCGACTCTGGACAAAATAGCCGTTACATTGGAAAAGTTTCAAGATCCTATTCTCATTGAGGGACACACTGATTCAATGCCGATTAGGAATGAAAAATATCCGTCAAACTGGGAACTGTCCACAACCAGAGCGACAAACATAATAAAATATTTGACACAAAACCGTGGGTTCAAACCCGGAAGATTGTCCGCCGTAGGTTACGGTGAGTTTATGCCTCTTGAGAAAAACGACACCCCTCAAGGCAGGGCAAAAAACAGAAGAGTGGATATAATAGTATTAAGTTCTGATAAAAAATAATTTATCACACGGAGAAATAAAATGGCTAAACCTAATCAGGCAAAAGAAGAAGTAAAACCGGAAAAAGATAAAGCAGCCGAAGGCGCAGCAGGGAATAATTCCATAATTATTAACGTCATTACGACGACTATCGTCTGCATAATCTTCATCGGGGTTAACTACTTTTTGCAGTCTAATTTGTTAACCACACAACTAAAAACAGTTAAAACAGAACAAGGCGCAGAAGACGGAACCGAAGAACAACTCGACAAACCCGAAAAAGGCATAGTCCTCGACCTTGGAGATTTCACAATGAACCTCAGTGACATCGAGCCGAGAAGATACCTGAAAGCCAATGTCGCCGTTGAAATAACAAACCCTGAGCCGGACCCGACACAAGCTGAAGAGCCTAAAAAAGCCAGCCACGGTGGAGGGCATGGAGAAGCAGCACCACCGCCGGATCCGAGAGCAGAAATCATTGCCGAAATGGAACAATACAAACCAGCCATCAGAGACGCTGTAATAACTGTTTTGACCAGCAAAACATCTGATGAATTAGCAACAACAGCGGGGAAAGAACTCGCTAAACAACAAATTGCAGAATCCGTTAACGGTATCTTTGACGGAGAAAGAGAAGTAATAAGAGTCAGCTTTGGGCAATTCATAATGCAATAAGCTACGAAGGGAGAGGTAAGGTCTGATTTGGAAAAACATTCTCAATCAGCAAATATGGGCAAATATCCGATAGACGAAATGGACCGAGATATGTTTGTAAACGGCCTTGATGATGCAGATGAGCACAGAAAAGGCTACAAGCTGTACAACTTCAGACGTCCTGACAAATTCTCGAAAGACCACCTTAGAGGTCTTCAAGACATCCACAAAGAATTCTCAAGACAGCTTGCGTTGGTTTTGACAGCTTATTTGAGGATGCACCTTGAGGTTGACGTCGTTTCGGTTGACCAGCTTACTTATGACGAATTTATGCGCTCTGTTCCGAGTCCGATTTCTATTGCCATTTTTGAACTTAATCCGCTTCCCGGCCAAATACTCCTAGGGATAAGCTTCGAAGTCCTTTCAAGTATCGTTGACAGAATGCTCGGAGGCGTGGGAACCGTTGAGGCAAAACCGAGAGAACTCACTGATGTTGAGGAATCTCTTGTCAAAAAGATGATAGAAAGAACTATTCAGACGCTTTCTGACGCGTGGTCCCATATCATCCCTGTCGAAAGCAATTTAATAGGGTTGGACAACAACTACTCGGGGATTCAAGTCGCCACAGCAGGTGAAATCGTTGCTTTGATTACGCTGGAAGTCCATATTTCAGGAAAACATTACGGATTGATTAGCCTTTGTTTCCCTTATCCGGTTTTGGAAAACATTCTTTCTCAACTCACAACACAGCATATTTTCCAGACAAAAGGTATTATTGCAACCTCTGAAGAGCGCCAAAAGATGATAGCAAAATTGGACACATCTCTTGTAGATGTAAACGTCCTTTTCGGCCAAACTGAAATTGCTCTCAAAGATTTTCTTGATTTGAAAGAAGGGGATGTATTAAAATTGGACAATGCCGCAACTGAAGACTTAATCATAAAAGTCAATCAGGAGCGCAAGTTTTATGCCAGACCCGGAAGAATCAAAGACAAAGTTTGTGTAAAAGTCACAGACAGATACGATTATTATATTGACGCATTAAAACGCTATTTTTAGAAAGGATTTCCAATGCAAGACGATAACTTGAACAATGATGATTTCAATCAACCGGAAGTACCGGAATCATTTGACAGCTTCGGCGGCGTAAATCCTGAATCGGAAATGCCCGAGGCGCAAGAGCCTGCTTTTCAACAAGCTGGTGTCGAGCCGCAAGCCGTAAACTATAACTTTGATGAAATACAAGGCACTCCTGCAAACGATGACGAAGTCAAAATCGACCCGAACCTTCACAGCAGCGATCCTGTGACCGTGAGACCCGTTGAATTCACTCCGTTTGACAGCTACACGCCAACAAACACAGATACCAACAAAAACCTTGAACTCTTGATGGACATTAAACTCGAATTGACCGTAGAGTTGGGCAGATGCCAGCTTCCTGTAAAAAAAGTTCTCGAACTGACCAGAGGCTCAATCATTGAGTTGGACAAAGTCGCAGGTGAGTCTGTAGAACTATACGCAAACGGAAAACACGTTGCTAACGGCGAAGTTGTTGTTATTGAGGACAATTTCGGTTTGCGTATCACAAGCATAACCGATCCTGAAGAGAGAATCAAAAGCCTATAATTAAACGATTGAAAAGGCAAAAGGCGCTGAAAACTATGAATTCAGATCCTCGAAGACTCGCCTTAAAACACCGTTGTGGCTTTTCAGAATCGTGTTTGCCTCATCAAAACTCAAATTATACAAAATATTCAAAACAGCGTGCTTTATCTGATAACCGTTTTTTTCAAGCACCTCTTGTGCTGTTGATTCACAGCAACCTGCAATTTCTTTCACGATAACAGCCGCACGTCTTTTGAGTTTTTGGTTTGTGGGTTTAACATCAATCATAAGATTGTGATAGGTTTTCCCTATTTTCACCATCGAAGCAGTGGAAAGCATATTCAAAACCATTTTTTGAGCCGTCCCTGCTTTTAGCCTTGTAGAACCCGTTATCGCCTCTTCACCCGTCTCGACACAGATGAAGCAGTCCGCAAATTCCTTCATTTTCGCATTTGGATTTGAAGTAACAACGACCGTTTTACACTTTTTCATCTTTGCAATCTGTAAAAACTTTGTTAAATACCTTGGGTTGCCGGAAGCAGAAATCCCCACGACCGTATCTCCGCTGCAAATGTCATACGCGGAAAAATCTTTCGCAGCCATTTCCTCAGAATCCTCAGCACCCTCGATTGCCTCTCTCAAAGCCCTGTCCCCACCTGCAATTATCCCTTGAACAAGATTAGGCGGCGTGTTAAAAGTCGGGGGACATTCTGAAGCATCCAAAACACCGAGACGCCCGCTCGTGCCTGCACCGACATAAAAAAGTCTCCCCGAATGCAAAAAATTCTTCACAATGATATCAACTGCTTGCGCAATCTCAGGAATACATTTTTGCACAGCCTGAGCAACCGTCATATCCTGTTCGTTTAACAAGGAAATAATCTCGCAAGTGCCAACAATATCAATATTAACCGTGGAAGGGTTTATGTTTTCTGTTACAGTTTCTGAAGCCATTTTGCCGCCTTCTAGTAAGATACTACCCCCATGATAACCCTTTTTTCGGCACCTGTACAGAGTGGCAAATTATTCGGCAGTTTCTCAATTGTACAAAAACCCAGCATAGCAAAGGCTACCGCTTCTTTGAGTTTGTCATCGATATTGAAATCTTTATGGGTTTTGACCTCAATTTCAGGCAAATATTCTTTCAAACACTTCAAAATAAATGGGTTAAAAGCACCGCCACCGCCAACTACAACTTCTTTCAACGCCGTTTTAGGAAAAACAAAGTCCCGATAAGCTTTCGCAACCGATTTCGCACTCAAGGCGGTAACCGTTGCAATCACGTCACGAGGGTTTTTCGGGGCTGATTCAAATATCTTTTGCGCATAATCATTATTAAAAAGCTCTCTACCTGTGGATTTCGGAGGTTTCACACTATAATAAGGTTCTGACATAAGGGATTCAAGCCAGTTTTCGTCAACTTTCCCCTGCGAAGCGATTTCACCGTTTTTGTCATAAGGAAGCCCGAAAAGTTTTTGCACAAAATAATCCAAAAGCATATTCCCCGGTCCCGTATCAAAAGCAAAAGTTTCACAATCAGGCGAAAGTACTGTCACATTGCCGATTCCACCAATGTTTTGGATGGCTCTCGAGACATTACGTTTAAAAATCAACTCATCCGCAAACGGAACCAATGGGGCACCCTGACCACCTGCAGCGATGTCTTTTGAGCGAAAATCTCCTACTGTTGTGATTCCCGTCAACTCCGAAATCACTGAAATATTCCCGATTTGGAGAGTGCTTCTTGTCTCAACCCCTCCTATTTCAAGCTTTTCAGGGATATGAAAAACAGTTTGGCCGTGAGACGAGATGTAATCAATTTCGTTTTTTTGCAGACCTGATTTTTCCACAAGTTCATTTGCGCACTGCGCAAACAGCCTCCCCACAACAAAATCCATATTACAAACATCTGAAACGGTGCCATTATTATTTGCGAGGTTCAAAAGCTTTTCGCGGACTTGCGCAGGATATTCGAGAGTGTGTGAGTTTATTACCTCGAAGTTGAATTCATCATCGATTCGCACGAGACAAGCATCTATCCCATCCAGCGAAGTACCCGACATCATTCCGATTGCAGTTTTGTAATTTTTCTTCATGGGTTAATTATATAACAATTTTAGAAATAAGTTTATCTGATATCGAAAAATTTGTGAACCTGCCCAATGAGCCTCGTGTCTTGGTATCGTCTTGAAAATATATCAAAAAACTCCATAATTTTCTCGCTCGTAATTCCGATTTCATTCCCTCTCATTTTGGGCTGCAAAACCAAAGGAACTTGAAACTCTTCAACGAGTTTCAAACATTCATTAATCTCAAAATCTTTCAAATCCTCATCAAAAACAAGTTTCGCAAAGACCTCTCTTTTCTTGCCGCCAACAACACTTTTAGAAACTTCAAGAAAAGATTTGTGTTTTGAATAAACGTCACCGATTTTTGCCGAAGAATCAACCTTTATGTCCATAGAAACAATATCCACAAACTCCACAACCTGCTCCAAAGCTTTTGCCATTGTGCCGTTAGTCTCAAGATAGACCTTGTGTCCAAGTCTCTTCAATTCAGGCAAAAACTCCTTCAAAAATTCATAATGAAGCAAAGGCTCCCCACCCGTCAAACTGACGGAATGAATCGGTTCGGGGTCAAATGTTTTTATTTTCGCCAACAATTCAGAAACGGAGTAATCCTCCCCTTTTTCAAATTCCGTGTCACAATAATCGCACATCAAATTGCACCCGCAAAACCTGACAAACAGCTGTCTATAGCCAATATAAGGCCCCTCGCCTTGAATCGAATCGAATATTTCGTTTATTTTTGCTTCATTCAAATTACATTTATTCATTTAACAAATTCTCCCTGATTTTGTGGGTTGATAAGCTTTTCAACTCTTCGTAGAGTTTTTTCTCCTCAGATGAAAGTTCTTTTGGCATTTCGATTTTCACCGTAACAATCTGGTCGCCCTTTTGTTTTGTTTTTGAATCAGAAATTCCTTGCTCAGAAAGCCTGAATTTCTGCCCCGAAGTGGTGTTTTGGGGAATCTTCATCGCAACACATCCCCCCAAAGTCGGTACGTCAATCGTAGCGCCCAATGCCGCTTCAAAAGGGGTTATCGGGACTTCGCAAAGGACATTGTTTCCCTCATAACTAAAAAAAGAACTTTCTTCAATCTCGATAAAAAGGTACAAATCGCCGTTTTTTCCGCCGTTGTAACCTTTATTACCTTCATCGGCGATTCTGATTTTCGAGCCTTTTTTTATCCCCGCAGGAATTTTCACATTCAGTTTTTTGTGAATCGAAATCTCACCACTACCCTTACACATCGGGCATTTTGCACCGTTGATAAAGCGTCTGCCTTCACATTTCGGACATTTTTCAGAATGAAGCACGTTTACGGTTCTGTGGGTGCCGATTATCGCCTCGGATCTTTTTATACTGACGTTCAGGTTTATGTCGCGGCCATTTTCGGGTTTTGCTTTTTTCTTTTGCGCCCCTTTACTGTCTT
>CAZIVG010000005.1:0-20922 GCA_964542595.1 uncultured Muribaculaceae bacterium
GTTCGTCATCAACATGTCGTTTTTCGAAGCCGTAATCCCTGCATTTATTGTAGGAAAATAGTTCGACCACGCCTGCGCAACCGTGTTTTTGTAGATGTCTTTGCTCATCAATTGAGAAAGAATCGTAGGATTGTTTTCGAGCGCAATCTTTATGCAGTCATCGACAGAAATGATTTTGCTTGCACTGACACCGCCTTCGACCTTAGCCGCAGGTGAAAAAGCGTCGTCGTTCTGGAGTTCTTGCGCAGCCTGTTCTGAGGGGGCTTCTCGCTCTCCTTCAGGCTGAGCCGGCAATGATTTTGCGTTCACGTTGACTTGCCCCTCTTTTGAAGCCTCTTTTGACTTCTTCTTATTTTTAAGGGTCGATTTCTTTTCTTTTTTAACCTTTTCGGGCTTCTTTTTAGCCTCATCAACCACGACATCGCCGCTCATCTGTTTTTTGTCGGTTTTTGCCGTAACGGTTTGGACTTTATCTTTTTTTGTTTTGGCCGCCGCTTCGCTGTCACAAAAGCCGAAACCCATTGTCACAACTGCCAGAGCCGCACATATTATTAATGTTTTTTTATTCTTTTTCATCTCTTCCCTCAAAACTTTTGCAAGTTATTAAACATTATTATCTTTTTTTGAAACCTTATCAACAAGGTGCTGGATTATGACGTAAAACGCAGGAGTCATAACGGTTCCGAGCGTACCGGCCGCAAGCATACCGCCAAAAACGGTAGAACCGACCGAAATCCTAGAAGAAGCACCCGCACCGTGTGCCAAAATCAAAGGCAGCATACCGACAACAAACGCCACGACCGTCATCATAATCGCCCTGAATCTTATGTGCGAAGCCTCAACCGCCGCTTCCTCAATCGAAAGTCCTTTTTCTTCGTGAAGAACTTTCGCAAATTCAACAATCAAAATCGCCTGTTTCGCCGCAAGACCGATGAGCATAATCATACCAACCTGTGAATAAAGGTCGAAAGCCTGTCCCATCATCAATTGGAACAACAGCGCACCTGCTGCCGCCAAAGGACAAATCAGCAATACCGCCAGCGGAATCGACCAGCTTTCGTAAAGCGCAACGAGGAACAAATAAACGAACACGAGCGCCATCGCAATGATTATACCTGTTTGACCGCCTGATTCGATTTCCTGTTTCGAAGTACCTGACCACTCGAACCCGACATCCTTCGGCAGGGTTTCGATTGCGACCTGTTCCATCGCCTTCATCGCCTCACCCGAACTTCTGCCCGCAGCCGCGTTACCCGAGAACTGAACGTTTCTGTATTGGTTATATCTTGTGATTGAGCCTGCGCCGACCGTCTGTTTCAAGGAAACAATCGCCGTAATCGGCACCATCACACCTGATTTGTTTTTTACATAAATACCCGTAAGGTCGTTCGCACTTCTTCTGTATTTCTGTTCCGCCTGCAATTGGACCCTGAAAACCCTTCCGAGTTTATTAAAGTCGTTGACATAATACGTTCCGAGTGTCGAAGAAAGCGTACGATAAAGTTCTTGAAGGTCAACCCCTTGCGCCATCGCCTTGTCATAGTCGATTTCCACGATGTATTGAAGCATATTCGCCTGATACTGAGTGAAAACGTTGGAAAGGTTGTCGTTTTGATTCGCCGCAAGAAGCAGTTTGTTCGCCAAAGATTCCAAGTCCTGAGGCGAATACTCGCCCTTAGAAAGCATTTGGAACTCAAACCCGCCGAGCATACTCATCCCTGAAATCGCAGGAGGTGAGAAAACCCCGATTTGGGCTTCTTTTATTTGGCCGAATTGTCTTCTGATTCTTCCCAAAATCGCATTGATAGAAAGGTCGGTTTCCTTACCCTGAATCATTCTCAAGCCTTTTTGGAAGATATTAAACTCACGATGACCCCATTCCTGAAGCCTGATTACACAAAACGCCTGATTCGAAGGCCCCATGCCGACGAAGATGATTCTGTCCTCGACTCCGTCCATATCCTCAAGAATCTTGTCCATTCTCTCGGTAACCGCGGTAGTCCTTGCAAGAGACGCGCCCGCAGGCAAATTCACCTGTGCAAATAAAACCGCTTGGTCTTCGTCCGGGATGAATCCTGTAGGGATGATTTTGAACAAAACCAACATCAGGACTACGATTCCGCCATAAATCATAAGTGTAAGTTTTTTATCGTAAACAAGTTTTTTTACGTAATGAACATAAAGTTCGGTTAATTTTTGGAAATAGACGTTGAATTTGTCAAAAACCCATTTTATCGCCGCAGAAACCTTGTTCGAAGGCTTTCTGTCGGGGTCTTCGTGTCTCAAGATGATTGAACACAACGCCGGTGAAAGCGTCAACGCACAAACCGCAGACAACGCAATCGAAATCGCGATACAAACCGCAAACTGCTTATACATCAAGCCGGACAACCCGGGCATGAAGCAAACAGGCACGAAAACCGCCATAAGCACCAGCGCCATCGCAACCAGCGCACCGCCAACCTCTTCCATCGTCAACTGTGTTGCCGTAATCGGGTCTTTGCCCTCCTCGAGATGTCGTTTTACGTTCTCGATTACAACAATCGCGTCATCGACAACTGTCGCAACCGCCAAAACCATTGCAAACAGGGTAAGAAGGTTGATTGACATATCGAACATCGGCAAAGCCGCAAACGTACCTATCAACGAAACAGGAATCGCCAAAAGCGGCACCAGTGTAGCCCTAGGGTCCCCAAGAAAGACGAAGATAATCGCCACAACGATGATTGAGGTCTCGATGATTGTTTTCACAACCTCGTTCATCGATTCCGTGATGAACAAAGTGTCGTCATGAACCATTGAAAGCTTCATCCCGTCAGGAATTGTCTTTGAAAGGTCCTCGATTTTTTTGTTAACTTCTTTTACAATATCGATTGCGTTCGCACCCGGGATTTGGATGATTTGCAAGAGTGCAGCGGGTTTCCCGTTAACTTTACCGTTTCGAGAATAAGTCTCAGAGCCGAGTTCCACGCGCGCAACGTCTTTTATTCTGATGCTTGAGCCGTCCTTGTTAGAGCGGACAATTATATTTTCAAACTCCTCAGGCTCGAGAAGTCTGCCCTTTGTTCTTAAAGTTATTTGGAAACGCTGTTTGTCAGGTCCAGGTTCTTGCCCCAAGGCGCCGGCTGAAACCTGCACGTTTTGCGTATTAATAGCCGCTTGAATCTCTGAAACGGAAACGTTAAGGTTCGCCATTTTTTGGGTATCGAGCCAGATTCTCATTGAGTAGTTACCCGCACCAAAAACGTTGACCTCACCAACGCCCGAAAGCCTTGCTATTTCGTCTTTGACAAAGATTGAAGCATAGTTTGTGACTTCGAGTTGGGAATATCTGTCGTCAGTCGAAGCGAGGTTCAAAATCGCGACCCCTGCGCCCGAAACCTGCTGTTTCGCAGTAACCCCGAGTCTTTTAACGTCTTCAGGCAGTTTCGGCTGAATCTGCTGGATTCTGTTTTGGACGTTTACAAGGTCGATATTCCTGTCAGAGCCTACGTTGAAGTAGATTTGAAGCTGATAAGATTCGTCCGCGCTGGTCGAAATCATATAAAGCATGTCCTCGACGCCGTTGATTTGGGATTCGACAATCGATGCTACCGAAGATTCAACAACGTCAGCACTCGCACCTGGGTACGAAGCAGTGACCATAATCTGAGGCGGCGTGATGTCGGGGTATTTTTCGAGTTTCAGACTCATCACGGCAAGGATACCTACCAGCGTAATGAAAATCGAGATTACCATCGCGAATCTTGGTTTTTGAATAAAAAAGAATAATCCTTTTTTGTCTTTTTCTTTGTTTTGATTATTTTCCATCGGTTAATTTTTACCTATTCTTATTGGTTTAATGCATCGCCTTAAAACCGCTACTTATCAGACTTTTCCTCAGATTCTGCCTGCGCGGCGGCCTTCTCGTCAATCACGACGTTCGCACCCGGCTTGAGTCTTTGGAACCCTTTCACGATAACCTTTTCACCTGGTTTCAATCCCTCGGTTACAATCCAGTTTTCGCCTTCTTGATTTGCAATCGTGATAAATTTCTGTTGTGCCTGATTTTTCTCGTCAACCGTCCAGACATAAGTCCCCTGTGTGCTGTCAGAAACAGCAACCTGTGGTACTGCAACGACTTTTGCAGGTTTTCTTGAAATTGCAGTGACGTTGATAAAATCACCGGGAATCAAGACTCTGTCTTTGTTTTCGAACGTCGCACGAAGCGCAATCGTTCCCGCAGTCTGGTCAACCTCGTTATTCACGAACTCGAGTTTGCCGACTTCTTTATATTCCGTGCCGTCAGACAATTTGATTTTCACGTCCAAATCCTTGATATCACAGCAAGAAGGGTCGATTGCGTTTTTCATATATTTTACATAGTCTTCACTTTTAATATTGAAATAAGCGTAAATCGGGCTTGTGGAAACGATTTTCGTCAAAGTTCCCGATTGCGGATTAACGAGATTTCCTTCTGTAATAAGGATTTTTCCGACTCTGCCGTCAACAGGTGACGTGATTCTTGTGTAACTCAAATTCAATTGCGCAGCCGCAAGGTTCGCTCTGCTGACGTCGAGACTCGCTTTGTTCTGGTCGCGTGTCGCAACCGCCTGATCGTAATATGATTTGCTGACGAAGTCGTTTTTGACGAGTTCTTGCGCACGTTTCAGTTCTTTTTCAGAGTTGGTGAGAGCCGCCTGAGATTGTCTCACTGCCGCTTGTGCCTGTTGAACAGCAATCGCGTATTCGTTCGGCTGAATCAAAAACAGAGTCTGACCCTTTTTCACAAAAGCGCCTTCTTGGAAATATCTTTTTTGCAGCCAGCCGTTGATTCTCGCAACCACATCGACAGAATATTTAGCCTCGATTCGGCCGACGGATTCTGTTTTCGGGTAGATTTCCTCTTCCGTTGCAATCGAAACCTCCACAGGTGTCGGTCTTTTCTGCATTTCGGCCATGATTTTTGCGCCAATAAGACTTGCCGCTTTATTAAAAACGATAGGAACGATGATTATGGCCAAAACGATTCCTATTATTAACTTTTTATTCATTTTAAAATCCCTCTTCCCATTATAATTATATTGATTGTTATTATAATAACAATTTTACTGAATAGCAAGAGGTTTACAATAGTCCGGTCAGAGGATTCTATTTAGGAATGTTTTTGAACAAAAAATGACTTTTTTATGTAAAGAAAACTTACAATCCGCAGTCACCCGCGCCGTCTACCGCCCATTCGCATCGCCAGAGTTTGTCGGTGAACTGCCAATCGTTCATTCTCAAAAGGTCTGCGCCGCCATAACCCGCAGGCTGAACCCCTTCAGCATTTTGGCCTTCGCCGTTGCTTACCCTGTTGATTTGAAACTCGAAAAAGTCTTTACCTACTTTGTTCGGCCCTTTTAAGTCATTAACATCGATGTGTATGTGGCAGAGTTTTCCGTTACATTCGGCAACAGACATTCTCATCATATCCCTTGTCAAAACGTAAGAAGCGCCGTCGTCATCAGAGTTGCACGAAACCTGCATTGTATTCAAATTCGGTGCAAGATATTTTTCGCAGAACTTTTTATTCGAGGAAAAGTCCCAATTTCTCATCGGGCCTTCTGACAAAACAGCGTTGTCCATGGCTTCTTCAAGATTGAAGTATGCTTTTTTCGCAAGTTGAGCCATCTGGGTTTTAGAGGAATGTTTTTTCAATCCCGGAATCGCCATCGCACCAACCACTCCGACGATGGAAATAACCATAATCAATTCAACGTATGTCATTGCTTTTTTCTTATTAAAACTCATAAATGCCTTTCATTTGACCTTCTGCAGCCTGATTACCAATAAGTAATATTCCAGCCCTCTTCGACCATTTGTTTCGTATTAGATCCACGAGGACAAAATTTCCATTGACCGTTGTAATCGCTATCGCAATTCGCGTCGAATTTGCCTATATCAAAAAGAAACATATCGACGCCCTCCATATTGGGTTCTTTCGGACCGTTGACATCTATAACGAAGGTATTCATCTTAAGCAAATCCTGATTAAGACCCGAACCGGAAATCGTAATTCCATCAGGCAAAATCAAAGAACGGACATAATAGGACTTTTTCGTATTAGACTTGTATGGCCTCATACCATCGAAACAAATACTTTTAGTAGAATAAGTCGTAGAGCAATCAATTCCTTTATGCACAAAAGGGGCTATGTAATCACGCAAGAAAACACTCGCAACTCCGTTATCCGGCCAATTGTCAACAGGAACATCCGTAGTTGAAACTGCTATATCCAATGCTCCCGACAAAACAGAATAGCCTTTTTTCGCAAGCTGAGCATTTTCACTTCGTTGGACGTGTTTTTGAAGCCCCGGCACCGTCAAAGCGGAAATAACCCCCACTATCGTAAGCACGAGGAGGATTTCTGCCAGAGTCATTGCTGTTTTTTTGTTCATCATTTACAAGAATCACCTTTTTTAATTAAGTTTCTCAAGTTTTTATATTTGTTAACTTCACCTGACAAGTCCGAAACAGTTTCCAAAAACGGGCCGTCGATGTGTGACTTGTAGTCATAAGACGGGTCAATGATGTAAACGTAAGGATAAGCCGCAATTCTGTATTTTTTGACCAAAGCTTCGTTTTTCGGATTTTCTGCGTTTATCAGAACAACGTTTATATCGTTTTTGTTGATATTTCTGACCTTGTCGAGTCTGGGCATGAACCTTTTGCAGTATGTGCACCAATCTACATAAAAGACTGCAAGAATCGGTTTGTCCTGCTTCACAGCGTCATCGTATGTCAGCCCGAGGTCGTAATCCGACGGCTTCATGTCCGCTTTCGGCAGAACCGCCATACATCCGCTGATTGTCACAGCGCTCAGTAATATAACTATTCCCGCAATCAGCCAGTTTTTAACATTCTTTTTCAAAGTTTTGCTCCCTTCGGCACAACGGTGACCCCACCTTCTGAAACGTAGAATCCGCGTGCTTCATCTTCTTCTCTGTCAAATCCGACCTTTGTATAAGGCGGAATATCGACGTTTTTGTCTATAATCGCTTTTTGAATATGTGAGTGACGCCCGATGTTGACGTTCTCCATTATGATTGAATCAACAACGCTCGAAAAGCTGTTGATACGGACTTTTGGTGAGAGGATGCATCTCGAAAGCGTTCCTCCTGAGATTATGCAGCCTTCTGAAACGAGCGAATTAGTTGCCATACCTCGTCTTTCGAGTTCTTCCCAAATAAATTTCGCAGGCGGATAGTTGTGGTTGAAAGTGCGAAGCGGCCATTCCTTCGTGTAAAGGTTGAATTCAGGGTCATACGCCAGCAAGTCCATGTTCGCCTGCCAATAAGCATCCATGCAGCCCACATCTCTCCAGTAGCCTCTTTCGGACTCTTCCATGCCCGGAAACTCGTTTTGGGCAAAGTCATAAACGAAAATCTTATCACCTTGTTCAAGCATTTTCGGGATAACATTTTTTCCGAAATCGTGGCTTGATTTTTCGATTTTTGCGTCAATTTCAAGTTCGTCAATTAGTTTATTTCTTTTGAAGAAGTAATTCCCCATTGACGCGAGGCATTTCGTCTCGTCACCCGGCAGGTGCTTCGGTTTTGTTTTCGGTTTTTCGATGAAGTTTGTTAACTGCCAGTTCTCGTCAACCTCCATAATCCCGTACTCTCCGGCTTCTTCAATCGGAATCGGAATCGCAGAAATCGTGAGGTCAGCGTTGTTTTTCTTGTGATAATCGAGCATGGAAGCGACATTCATCTTGTAAATGTGGTCTCCGCCGAAAACCGCGACATAAGAACTGTCTTCACCCAAAATGTGGTGAATATTCTGAAAAACAGCGTCCCCTGTACCGCGATACCAGTGTCCGTCGATTCTCATTTGCGCAGGGACAAGATCAACATACTGGTTAATAATCGGTGACAACGGCCAAGTTCTGACGATGTGCTTGTTCAAAGAGTCAGATTTATACTGGGTCAGGATTTTGAGTTTGTAAAACCCTGAGTTAATAAAATTATTGATAACAAAATCGATGATACGATACCTTCCGCCAAACGGTACAGCAGGTTTTGCGCGGTCACGCGTCAACGGGTAAAGCCTTTTGCCCTCGCCTCCTGCGAGAATCATGACCAAAGTATCATCTGCAGACATAATCAACACTCCTATCGCTCTTATATTTAATGGATTTATAATAACACTATTTCGCGAGAAAATAAATAAAGAAAAAAGCGGAATTTTGAGATTCCGCTTTATCCTTTTTTGTTTTGCTTTTTTACTAAGCTTTTTTGGCTGCTTCATAAGCTTCTTTTGTAATTCGATTGCCTTCTTTATCGTAGTAAAAATCGGTCGTACCGGGTACATTCCGTTTTGTATAACCGTTTGAAAGCTGTTCCAAAATCGGAGACTTGACCATATTGTCGATAAGTTTTGACTTAGGACCCCGTGCTTTTTTGTAGTCGGCCTCTGAAATTCTGTTTCCGCTTTGGTCAAAATAATGGTCACTCGAACCCGGAACGTCACGTCTTGTATAGCCGTTTTCAAGCTTTTCACAAATCGGGTGTCGATTCATGTTTGCCAGTTTATAGGCCTTTTCTCTGGCAGCCTTGACTCTGTCTTCATAGCTGCCCATTGAGTCAATAGCCTTCTGTTTCGCCTCATCAATGCGTTTTTGCTTCGCTTCTTCAGCTTTCTTCTCTGCTTCGGCTTTTGCTTTTGCCTCGGCCTCTGCTTTAGCTTTTGCCTCTGCTTCTGCCTTTGCTTTAGCTTTTGCCTCTGCTTCTGCCTTTGCTTTCGCTTTCGCTTCTGCCTCTGCTTTTGCTTTTGCCTCTGCTTCGGCTTTTGCTTTTGCCTCTGCTTTCACATCGCTCAATTCGCCTTGTGCCTTGAATTTTGCATTGAAATCTTCTTCAGCCGGCTTCGCTTTCAAATTCGCAAGATTTTTTGCAGCCTCGTCATTGGCGATTATGCCTTTAGTCGACTCTTTTTCGTCACCCTTGCCGACTTTTAGGACCCCTTTAATAAAAGATTTTATGTCTTTACCGGAAATCTTTGTGCCGAACATTTCGTTGAACTGTTTCGCTCCTTCTTCGCGCTCTTTTTTCGACAGCTTCCCATCACCGTCTGCATCGAGTTTTTCAAAAGCATCCATTGCCTTTGCCAGTTCAAGCTTGTTCAAATCGCCGCTCCCGTCTGTATCGAAAGCCTTGTAAATGTCAATCATTTTAAGATTCTTTTTTTCCAACGCTGCGCGTTCTTCCTTGGTCACTCCTTCAGAAGACACCTGTGTTGTGTCATACTTTTGGTTTTCACCGATTTTCATACCTTTGTTGAACATACGCAAACCTTTCATTCCGAGTAATGTTTTTCTTGTCGACATAGTAGAAGAAATTCTTAATATTTTTAAAAAAACAATTTACATTGCGTAACATATCCTGTTATAATTAGTTAGGTAAATTAAACATGGAGAGAAAAAATGACACGACCGATGACAATCACAGAAAAGATTTTCGCTGCACACTCAGGACTCGCCGAGGTAAAAGCCGGAGACCTCATCAGCGCAAAGGTTGACATCACACTCGCGAACGACATCACAGGCCCTGTCGCAATAAAAGAATTCAAAAAAATCGGCGTGGAAAAAGTTTTTGATAAAGAAAGAGTAGTTTTTGTGCCTGACCATTTTGTCCCGAACAAGGACATAAAATCGGCACAACAGGCGAAAATGGTCAGAGAATTCGCGAAAGAACAAGACCTTAAAAACTACTTTGAAGTAGGTCGAATGGGCATTGAACACGCGCTTTTGCCCGAAAAAGGAATCGTAACCGCAGGCGACTTGATAATCGGTGCAGATTCCCACACCTGCACCTACGGCGCTTTGGGCGCATTCTCAACAGGCGTCGGCTCGACAGACCTTGCT
This sequence comes from uncultured Muribaculaceae bacterium, assembly GCA_964542595.1. GTDB lineage: Bacteria > Cyanobacteriota > Vampirovibrionia > Gastranaerophilales > Gastranaerophilaceae > Limenecus. The sequence continues at coordinate 9,887 of CAZIVG010000005.1, forward strand.
TGTGCAATGGCTTCAGGCGAAACCTGGTTCAAAGTCCCGTCCTCAATCAAAGTCGAATTCACAGGAAAACTCAACAAATGGGTCAGCGCAAAAGACCTTATCCTCCACTTGATCGGCGACATCGGCGTTGACGGCGCACTTTACAAAACCCTCGAAATCGGCGGAAGCGCAATCGAAGAAATGGACATGGACGGTCGTTTAACGATTTGCAACATGGCAATCGAAGCAGGCGCAAAAAGCGGAATCATCGCTGCTGACGGGGTTACGAAGGAATATCTTAAAGGCAGAAGCCTGAGAGAACCCGTGTTCTTCACAAGCGACGAAGACGCAGAGTACGAAAGAGTTTTGACTTATGACGTTTCACAAATCGAACCCACTGTCGCATTCCCGCACTTACCCGAAAACACAAGACCCATCTCAAAAGTCGGGGAAATCAAAATCGACCAGTCAGTCATCGGAAGCTGTACAAACGGAAGGCTTGCAGACCTCGAGGTTACCGCAAAAATCCTTAAAGGACGCACGGTTCACCCTGATGTCAGGCTCATCGTTTTCCCCGGCACACAAGACATTTACCTCGAAGCAATGAAACTCGGTTATTTGCAAACAATCATCGAGGCACAAGGCGCAGTCTCCACCCCAACTTGCGGCCCTTGTTTGGGCGGCTATGCGGGGATTCTTGCCGAAGGCGAAAAGTGCATTTCCACCACCAACAGAAACTTTGTCGGAAGAATGGGTCACGTTGACAGCGAAGTTTACCTTTCATCCCCTGCCGTTGCTGCTGCAAGTGCCGTTTTGGGCAGGATTGCATCTCCTGAAGAGTTGGATGGTTGATTGCGAAGATTTTTAATGAACAGCATTTAGTCATATTTTCTTCGGCAGAGTGTGTCATAGGCATCGAAAAAAGAATTGTTTAAGACTTACTGTATTATCAGACGCGGATTTAAATTACTTTAACTTTCCCGTTTAGCATGGATAATATTTTTAAGACTTAAAACACAGGAGAAAATTATGACAGAGAATAACAAAAGAGTGCTTTTGTGCATCATGGACGGATGGGGATTGAACAAAAACTGCCCCAAAGACGCTGTTTCTTCAGCAAAAACTCCGAACTACGACAGCCTCAAGCAAAACGAAAAATACACCGAAATCAACGCCTCAGGCGAATTCGTGGGACTGCCCGACGGACAAATGGGCAACTCCGAAGTCGGCCACTTGAACCTCGGCGCAGGAAGGGTCGTTTACCAAGATTTGACAAGGATTAACAAGTCAATCAGAGAAGGTCAATTCTTCGAAAACAAAGCCCTCAACGACGCAATCAACCACGCAAAAGCCAATGATTCCGCCCTTCACCTTTACGGGTTGGTCTCAACAGGCGGTGTTCACAGTTCTTTTGACCACATTAAGGCGCTTGTGAAATTGGCGGCGGACAAAGGGTTGAAAAAAGTTTTCGTACACGCATTTTTGGACGGAAGAGACACTCCTCCGCAAAGCGCACAGGGCTTTTTGGCAGAACTGGAAACTGAATTAAAAAAACACGGCTTGCCCCAAATCGCTACAATTTCAGGCAGATACTGGGCAATGGACAGAGACAACCGTTGGGAAAGAGTCGAAAAAGCTTACAACACTTTGCTTTTGGGTGAAGGAGAATCTGCAAAAGACTCCGCTGAAGCAATCGCGGCTTCTTATGCAAAAGAAATCACCGACGAATTCGTTGAGCCGACTGTCACAAACGCTGACCCTGACTCAAGAATCAAGGATAATGACGCAATAATCTTCTTCAATTACAGACCCGACAGAGCGCGTGAAATCACCAGAGCAGTGACTTTTGCGGAATTTGACGGATTTGAGCGCAAAGCTGTTAGAAAAAACCTTTTCTACGTTTGTTTTACGCAATACGATGAAACGTTCCCGCTTGAAATCGCCTTCCCGCCTGAAAAATTGACAAACCTTCTCGGCGACGTGCTTGATGCAAACGAGATTCAGCAGTTCAGAACCGCTGAAACCGAAAAATACGCTCACATCACTTTCTTTTTCAATGGTGGTGAAGAAAAATCAGGCAAACTCGAAACTCGCGCCCTCGTGGCTTCTCCAAAGGTTGCGACATACGACCTTCAGCCCGAAATGAGTGCGCCCGAGGTTTGTGAAAACGTTTTGAAAGCGTTGGCTGATCCGCAATACGGATTCATTCTCGTAAACTTCGCTAACCCTGATATGGTAGGGCATACAGGAGTTTTTGAAGCGGCGGTAAAGGCCTGTGAAACGGTTGACGAGTGTATTGGAAAAATTGCCCAAAAAGCAAAAGAAAACGGCGTGGTAATGCTTTTGACGGCTGACCACGGAAACGCCGAGTGCATGGAAGACCCGGAATCTCACACTCCGTTCACCGCTCACACGACGAATCCCGTCCCGTTTATGCTGATTAACGGCGAAAACGCTTACGAATTGAAAGAGACCGGTGCTTTGTCGGATGTTGCGCCAACGATTTTGCAGTTGTTGGGAGTTAAACAACCACAAGAAATGACGGGCGAATCGTTGATTGGGTAACCCTATAAAAAACTGTAAACAATTGTAAATATAAAACCTAAAAGCGTCAAAAATTAAAATTGACGCTTTTTAGCCCTAATACTAACCCAAAAGGAGAAAGAAATGGCTATTAACAGAACTACAGCACAAGAACTTATCACAAAAGTTCCTCAAAAATTAAGAACTGCAGCGAGACAGGAAAGAAAAGCTTTCATTAACGCTCATCATATTCAGCAAAATCCGGTTGAAATTGCACAAAAACAGCACTATCACCCAATGCCGAATAACAAAAAATTGACTTCAGAAATCGACAGACTCACATCCTACAAGGCAATGCAAGAATACGTGAAAACAATCGATTCGTCTGCACCGACTGTTGCAACAGGTTCATTCTTCGGTTAAGAAATATCGTTTGACAATCGAACATTTACTAAATAAGATAGGTCTATGCACAATATAGACCTATCTTTTAATATAACGGAGAGAATCAGGGAGACGACACTTGACGGCCTGAAAATCGGCTCAAACACTTCTCATTCCTTTATGAGCGAGAACGAAAACAGCGCAAAGCCTCTGTTGGCGTTGGAATTTTTGTACTCAAAAGTTGGCGAAAACCTGAAACAAATCCTCGAGGACTCGAAAAATGCCGACCTTGTTTCGATTAAATTCGACATCGGACAAACCCTTGAAACCGCTGATTTTGAAGGAATAAAAACGTTTTTAAAAAACCTCGATATCGAAAAACCCTTAATTTTAAGAGGGGCAAACGACAGCGAAACCGACAAAAAACTCGTGCCGCTTTTGGCAGAGTTTGCGCCGAAGGCAGCGATTATTGCGTTTGCGGAAGAGCAGACCTATGAAGAGATTGTCCCGTCAGTGATTGCGGGCGGCCACATCCTGGTTTTGCGCACCCCGATTGATATTAACCTCGCAAAAGAATTGAACATCCTCTCGTCAGAAAAAGGCCTCAACCCCGACAGAATCCTGATTGATCCGGATATGGGCGGGCTGGGATACGGACTGGATTACGGTTACAGCATCATCGAGAGAATAAGACAGGCGGCGTTTGAGGGGGACAAAATGCTCAACATGCCTATCATAGCCTTCATCGGCGAGGAATCATACCGCGCAAAAGAAGCAAAGACAGACGTTTTTGCTCCCGAGTGGGGCGCATTTGAGGAAAGAAGCGTGATGTGGGAGGTTTCGGGCGCATGCGCAATGATGAGCGCGGGCGCAGACATCGTGGTCTTGTGGAACCCCAAAAGCGTCGATGTTCTGAAACAAACACTGGCATTGGGGCCGGTTTAAATTTAAACGAAACAGGAAAAACTGATGGAACTTACGGGATTACAGATTTTTAAATACTTGCCGGGCGCGAAAAAACTGCCTGAGTCAAACTGCAAAAAATGCGGGTTTCCGACCTGTATGGCCTATGCGCTGAAACTGGCTAAAAAGCAGGCTGACGTTGAGAAATGCCCCCACTTGCCTGTGGAATCAAAAGAGATTTTTAACGAAGCGTCGAAGGTTCAACAACACGAGATTGACCTTGGTTTCGGGGTAAAAACAGGCGGAGAAACTGTTATGTTTCGCCACGATAAAACATTCATAAACCGCACAGTCATTGCCATTGAGGTTAATGTTGATGAGGCGGATTCCGTTTCAAAATTAGAAAAAATCAAAAGCTACGAAATCGAAAGAATCGGTGAAAAGTTCAGAGTTGACGCTGTTTATTTGACAGGCAAAGACGAAAACGCGCTTTGCAAAGCAATCGAGACGCTTGAAGAGGCAAAAATCCCTGTTATAAAAGAAAACGACGAGAGAATCGCTTCCGGGCAACTCCTAGACATCGACGTTACTGGTAAAACCGTTGCCCAAACTATCGAAGAACTTACCCTCATAAGGCGTGCAGCGATTTTGAAACGTCACGAACCTTTGACATGGCCGGTTATGGTGAGGCTTGAAGAAGGGCTTGACCCTGTGCAGGCATGTGCTTTGGCGTCGTTTTTGATTTGTCGTTACGCGAGCGTAATTGTCCTAAAAGACTTTAACGAAGCACTTTTGGCGACTTTGTTCACGCTTCGCCAGAACATTTACACAAACCCTCAAAAGCCTTTGCAGGTGGAGGCTAAGGTCTATGAATTCAATGAGCCTGACAAGGACGCGCCTGTGTTTTTGACGACGAATTTTGCGCTGACTTATTTTGCTGTCGCGGACGAACTTGAATCGCTTCCGATAGGCTCATACCTGGTCGTGACGCCTTCTGACGGGATGAGCGTTTTGACTGCGTGGTCAGCGGACAAGTTTACTGCTGAGTTGGTCGCAAAAACTGTGAAGAACTACGATTTGGCGCAAAAGGTCAACAACCGCTCGATTATTATTCCGGGGCTTTTGTCGCACATGAAAGAAGAGCTTCAAGAAGCGCTTGGGGAGTGGGAAATCGTCGTCGGCTCGATTGAAGCTTGTCAGATTCCTGAGTTTTTAAAAAGTATAAAATAAGAGCGAGTGAGCCGTTCGGCGGGTTAGGCAAAACCTAGAACGGAAAGCCTTTTCCTCCGAAGCCGCCCATTCCACCCATCCCTTTAGGCATTTTCGGGAGTTTCATTTTGCCCGACTTAACCTTGTCAGAAACCTGTGAAAACCCTTTCATCATCTTTCTCATCTGGTCAAACTGAGTGATAAACTGGTTAATCTCCTGCAATTCCATCCCACAGCCTTTCGCAATACGCTTTTTACGGCTCGTGTTGATGAGCGAAGGATTGTCGCGCTCTTCGGGCGTCATACTCTGAATGAAGGCTTCGATACGTTTTAGCTGCTTTTCGCCCTCATTTGCAATCGTTTGGCGATCGTCCTTTTTCAGCCCCGGAATCGGAAGCATACCAAGGATTTGGTCAATCGAGCCAAGGTTTTTCATCGTTTTTTGCATGTTTAAAAAATCGTTGAACGAAAACTCGGCCTTTCTCATTTTCTTTTCGAGTTCTTCGGCCTGTTTTATGTCGAAATTCTCCTGCGCCTTTTCTACAAGCGAAACAATATCGCCCATCCCGAGGATTCTTGTCGCCATCCTGTCGGGGTAAAAATCCTGAAGCGCGTCGAGTTTTTCGCCCACGCCGGTGAGTTTTACGGGTTTTTGTGTGCAGTAAACCACACTCAAAGCAGCACCCCCTCTGGAATCGCCGTCGAGTTTCGTCAAAACAAGACCCGTAATTTCGAGTTGTGCGTTGAAGTTTTCAGCAACATTAACCGCCTCTTGACCTGTCATAGCGTCGATTACGAGGAGTTTTTCCTGAGGCTGCAACAATCGGTCGAGGATTAAAAGTTCTGCCATCATCTCGGTATCGATTTGCAAACGCCCTGCCGTGTCTAGGATTACAACGTTAAAACCGTTGTCTTTGGCGTGCTGAAGAGCCTTTTGGGCAATCTCACGAACATCGTTCGAGCCTTCAATCGTGAAAACCTCGGTCTCTGTTTGCTGTCCAAGGGTTTTCAACTGTGCAATCGCCGCGGGTCGATAAACGTCACAAGCAACGAGGAGAGGCTTTTTGCCCTCTTTTTTAAGTTTTACTGCGAGTTTCGCACTCGAAGTCGTTTTACCCGAGCCTTGAAGCCCCAACATCATTATGATTGCGGGGTTTCCGCCTTGCGAATCAAGATTCAAAGGCTGATTTTGGCCGCCCAAAAGAGCTACGAGTTCGTCATTAACAATTTTTACCAGCTGCTGTGCCGGATCAACGCCTTGCACAACCTTTTCGCCCTCGGCACGGTCTCTTATAGAAGACACGAAAGCCTTTACCACGCGAAGGTTCACGTCAGCTTCCAAAAGCGCACGACGGATTTCGCGAAGCGCGTCTGACATGTTTTCTTCGCTCAATTTATCCGTTCCCGAAGTTTTTCTGATTATTTCCTGTAATTTATCTGATAATGAATCGAACATTTTCTGCTCCCTGATTTTTTGTGGTATGAAGGCTTAAAAAGTTCTTTTTTCGCAGCCTATGACACGAAGTGAATCGAGCAAGAAAAAAGAATTATTTAAGCCTGATTAGGCTCAACACAATTATAACAGAAAAATACACTGTACAGATGAGTGCTGAAAAATAATATTTAATATAAAATACTATCAAGGGCAGGAGTATTCATGAAAAAAACATTAGCATTATTATTTGTTGGATTAATCATTTTCGCGATGGCGACAAAAGATTCTATGGCGGCAAAAAGTTCGAAAAAGAAGACTGCGGGCGCGATTTCGCAAGAAGAAATGACCGCAATGGCACAAACCATCGACACTTTGACCAGAAAAGTCTATTCAAACTCACTGTTTTCGCCTGTTGACAACTCAAATATGATTGAAATAAAAATCAAACTCGACAACCAAATGTTGATTGCACCTGATGCATCGCTTGCACCTTTGTATTACAAAGCCGCAAACCTTTACAAGGTAAGGGAATACAAGCAAGAAGCCGTGGATTGTTATCAGACTATTTTGGAGAATTTCCCTGATACCGCGCTTGCGCCGAAGGCCCGTCAAGCCTTGCAATCAATGGGGATTGCTGTGGTTGACCCGAACGCACCCGAGGGCGATACGACAGGACAGGCTGCACCTTCTGAGGGTGAAACCGCGCCAGCCGCTGATTCAGCAGCAAACCCTTCCGCTGCACAAAGCGCACCCGCTCAGGGCGAAAAGAAATAAAAAAGAGTTTTAAGACGAACTTTAAAAGCCAAAATAAAGGCTTAAACAATCTTTTTTTCGAAGCCTGCGACACAAAGTGAGCCGAGCGAGAAAAAAGGATTTTTAAGACGGAACTAAATCCGACAACTCGGAAAGACTTTTAAGCCTTGTGAAACCTACGGAACGGGGTCGTAGCCACCGGGGTTAAAAGGATGACAGCGGCAAATTCTCTTTATGCCGAGCCAACCGCCTTTCAAAAGTCCGTATTTTACGACCGCCTGTTTCATATATTCCGAACACGTCGGGTAAAACCTGCACACAGCGGGCTTTAAGGGTGATATTTTCTGATAAATTTCGATTAGTTTTATAAAAACTCTTTTAATCATCTGTTTTCACTTTTTCGATTAGTATTACAATTGTAAACAATTAAAAAAAATAAGCAATTCTTTCTAAGAAAATGTTTTTATTTAATTGGAAGTGTTAATCAATAAGTGTAAAGGTAAGTTATGTACGACGCATTAATCCGCTCAACAATTTTTGGTGTAAGAAACGCTGATAAAGTGGTAAATACGGCTGACAAAGGCAGAGTTGCCGCTGACGTCGGACAATTCACAAATGCTGTCAAAACCGCTGCCCAATTGGATAACGCTGTCGGCAAAGGCGCTCAGGCTGCAATCGGAGCCATGGGCAAAGCTGCTGAAAAATGTAAAGCAATCGAGGTTGCGGGCAAAGGCGCTCAATGGGCCGCAAAACACGTAAACCCGCTTCTTGTCGGCGCTGCGGGCTATCGAGTCATCACTGCTGACGACAAAGCCACCGCGCTTCGCAACGAAGTTTTCGGAATGTCTGCAATGTTTGGCGGCGAATTCTTGATGAAAGAGTTCTTCAAATCAGGAAAAATGACAAAATTCCGCGAAGGAATTAACAATAAATATTTAAGAATCGGACTCGGAGTCCTCGAAGGCGCATTGTTCGTAGGCGGTTCTATCCTCGCCAGCAACGCGGGTTACAACCTCAGCAAGAAGCTTTACGGTGACGGTAAAAAACCTAACCAACCCAAAGTCGAAACGGAAAATCTTCAAGCTTTGATAAAAAAAGAAGAAGCAAAACTTGAAAAGGTTAAAGAGCAGGTTGAGCAAGAGTCTCCGGTAACAACCAGAGCCAAGGCTTAATCAGAGATTTTAATGCAAAACAAACTGCCCCAAATAAAGGATTGTTAAGACGGAACTTCAAAAGCCCAAAATAAAGGCTTAAACAACCTTAACAAAGATGTAAACCAGATAAATCAGGTAGAACAGCCCGCATGTAATGAGGATGTGCGCACTGAAAGCCTTGTCTCTGTAGAGGTTTATGAATAGGATAAGAGTTGAAAGGTAAACCAGATTTCTGTTTACAATCGACTCCATCCCAAAAACCCACGGAGTCAAAAGGATTCCGACTGCTGTAGGAATACAGCTTTGAAAAACCATTGCGCCTGTGATGTTGCCCAGCGCGAGCGTGTCTTTGCCCTGACTGACCCACAAAACGCTGTTGAACTTTTCGGGCAATTCCGTCGCTATCGGCGCAAGAATCAAACTCAAAACCAACGGGTTAATCTTGAACATTCCCGCGAAAAACTGTATTTGGCCGACGAAAACGTGCGCAAAATAAATCAGCGCAAGGATTGAAACGGCGACCTGAGTCCAGACCAAAGGCGTGTTGTATTTTTTGAAAATACGCTCGAATAAAAGTTCGTCGAGTTCCGCGCCCTCAGTGCATTCTGCGTGAGAGCAGTTTAAGGTTCTGAAAACGTAAACCCCGTAATAAACGATGAGGCCCGCTGCACAAAGATATTTCAATGCGGGAATGGTTATGAAACCAGCCCCAATCGCAATCGTGTAGCTGAAAAAGAAGAATTTCAAGTCGCGAAACATTACCGTGTAGTTTGCGTTCATTTTTTCTTCGCGCTTTTTCATCGCTCTGAAAATTATCACAGCAACCCCGGTCACAAACATAGCAAGGGTTGAGAGCAAAAACGGAGCGCCGAGGATTGCGCCGATTCCGATTTCTTTTCCGACGTGGACGTCCGTGTGCGCAAGGTATGCGCCCAAAATCGCTACGAGCGGGACAATCGTCTCGGGCAAGGCAGTTCCGACCGCCGCAAGAATGCTTCCGACCGCGCCTTCGTTGAGTCCGTAGATTTTTCCGATATGCTCGATTGCGTTGGTGAAAACCACACAACAGCCCACAATCAGAACCAAATTCAATATTGTTAAAAATCCGTGAAAAATTGTTTCCATTTTCGTTCCTTTTCTGCTCTTTCGATAATTTTATATTATAATAATCAAATGAATAGCGAATCATTTAAAAAAACGATAGAATCGGCTCAAAGTATTGTAATCTTTGCCCATGTAAACCCTGACGGGGACACACTCGGGACGATGAGCGCGCTGAATCTCGTTTTGAAAAACAATTTTGACAAAGACTCCGTGATGGTTGCGGGCGGAAAAATCCCTGAGATTTACAAGTTTTTGCCGAACACGGACAAGATGAAATATGCGAACGAAATCGAAAAAGACAGAGTTTTCGACCTTGCAATCGCGGTTGATATTGCGGCAAAAGACAGAATGGCAGAGGCTTTGCCGATTTTTGAACGTGCAAAAACAAAAATGAACCTCGACCACCACAAAACCAACAACAACTACGGCGATGTTAATTTTGTACGCGCGGATGCTGCTTGCGCGGGAGAAGTGCTTTTTGACCTTGTCGAAGAACTTGGTCTTAAAATCGATGAAAAAACTGCAGAAGCGCTCTACACGTCGATTTTGACAGACACAGGGAGTTTCAAATACGAAAATACAAAAGCGATTACACTGAAAAAAGCCGCAAAACTAATCGACTACGGCGCAAACCCTTCCAAAATCACAAGATTTTGTTACGAGTCGAAACCAAAGCCCATGGCGCTTTTGCAGGCTGATTCAATCACAAATGCAAACTTTATAGAAAACGACAAAATAGCCTACGTCTGTCTTACAGACAAGGATCTGGCGAGATTTAACGCCGAAAAAGACCACACAGAGGGGATTGTCGAGGAATTGAGAAGAATTGTCACAACCGAGGTTGCGTGCGTAATGAAGGAAGTTGACGAAAACACAGTCAAAGTCAGCCTTCGCAGCAAGAATACCGACGTAAGCCTTATCGCGTCTGCGTTTGGCGGTGGTGGACACACATTCGCGGCAGGATGCGTAATCCGAAAACCGCTCAAAATCGCCTGTGACAAGATGATTGACGAGATTAAAAAGTATTTATGAAAAACGCAGTAAAAAACTATTTTTGCAACCTGATTAATCGGGTCATAATCGATGATTTCTTCGGAATGGCCGCAGAGATGGGTTTTTGGTTCGCTATCGGGATTTTTCCGTTTATGCTTTTTATGATGTCGTTTTTCAGCATGCTTGGCAAAAAGTCAATGTTCATGCCGATTATGCACTTTCTCGATACAGTCGCGCCGACAGACTCGGTCAACCTCATCAAAGACGTTTTGAACGAGGTTATGATTTTTCAACACGGCGGATTGCTGGCGATTTTCGGTTTTGTCATCACGGTTTTTCTCTCCTCAAACGCGATTTTCGTAATCATAAAAGGGATGAATCGCGCACTGGGAGTCGATGAACATCGAAACCTCCTCACCACGAGAACGCTTTCAATTCTGATGGTTTTTGTGAATGTTTTTGTCATGTTCATCACCGTGAACCTGATTATTTTCGGGAAAATCATACTCCAATTCGTTTTGAATTTCGTAAATCTGTCATCCGTTTTCATCAACGTTGTGCTTATCGGGCGCTGGTTCGTGTCGTTCGCCGCTCTTTAT
>CAZIVG010000006.1:0-19024 GCA_964542595.1 uncultured Muribaculaceae bacterium
GCTAAATGATAAAAGTATCTGTTATCATACCTGTTTTTAACACAGGGCATTATTTGAGAAAGTGTTTGGACAGTGTGTTGGGCCAGACTCTTCGAGAGATTGAGATAATCTGTGTTGACGATGGCTCTACAGACAATTCTGCGTCGATTTTGCTTGAATATCAAGAAAAATATGAGAATTTTGTTGCTGTTTTTCAAGAAAATCTTGGACAGTCAGCAGCCAGAAACAAAGGGCTTTCTGTCGCAAAAGGCGAATATATCGGATTCGTAGATTCTGATGACTGGGTTGATTCAAAGATGTATGAAAAACTCTATGAAAACGCTTTGAAACACGATTCTGAAATTGTTATGTGCGGCGTCAACACTATTGATGAGCGGGATGGCTCATTCTCCGACAGTGACCCTTATTTGACGTTGGATTTGTTCGGAAGCGAGTTTGATGACAGGTCGTTTTGTGCTTTAGAGACGAAAGATTTTCTTTTTAGGATTTGTGTTAGCGCTTGTAATAAAATATTTAAAAGAGATTTTTTGATTGAAAATGAATTAACACTGCCCCAAGAGTTTATGATGGCAGAGGACAATGTTTTTTTTATGGAAACCTTTTTGAAGGCAAAAAGATGTTCTCTGGTGAGGGATAAGTTTTATTATTACCGAGTCTGCTCCAGTACATCAACGGTTTTTGGCTCTGATTACAAAAAAATGAGTCTGTTTCGTGTTTGTCGTGCTTATAAGAAAATTTTAAAGAAAAATGGTTTTTACAAAGATAAAGACCTGAAAAAGTATTTCAAATCTTGGAGAAAAGACACTTTGTTTTATTGGGCGGAGCGTATTCAAGATGTAACCGTAAAAACTAAATATCGAAAAAAACTTTTGATAAAGTATCCGGAAACCCTGTTTGACAAACTAAAACAAAAGATAAAATATAATAAAGCCAAAAAGAGAATGTGTAAGCTTTTAAAATCCAAAAAAGTTGTTTTTTGGGGTGCGAGTGATTTTCTTAAGAACTTTTTGGAATCCTTCCTGGATGCTGATTCCGGCTCTTTCTGTTTGAGTTCCTGTGAGCGAAAAAACATCGTTGGGGTTGTTGACAAGTCTTCTCAAAAACAGGGCAAAGAGTTTTTGTCTTTCATTGTTGAGTCTCCGGAAACTTTGCGTTGCAAGGATTTTGACGTCGTTATTCCTGCGGTTGTGAATATTTATAACTTTGAAAAAATTCTTGAAACCGAGTTGGCTCTTTTGAACGTTAAAAAAGAAATTGTGAAAGTGTTTTAGGGGTTTGATTGAAAATGACGGATTTGAAAAAAGATACAGAAGAATATGAATATTTCCGAAAAGAAGTCTCAGGCGAAGCTTTTGCGCTTCGAGTCCGAGAACTTGCATCGATGTACAAAAAACAAAAAGTTTTGATTTATGGCAATGGAATTTATTTTGATGCGATTTGTGACTGTTATGATTTGATGGAATGTTTCGATATTGTCGGGGTTTCGGACTTGAGATATGAAAGTTCAGGCGAGATTGAATATAAAGGTTTTAAGACTTTCAAACCTTCTGAAATAGGGACTCTTGAGGTCGATGTAATTCTTGTTGCGACGTTATCTTTCGAAGCAATAAAAAAGTCTCTTTTGAAAATTAAAAAAGTTGACGTTGAGCATCTTCGACCTGATTTTGAAGAACAAAAAAAAGAAGTTTTTAAGAATTATGAAAACCTTCTTGAACAACTGAAAACAAAAGACAAAATCAGAGTTGCATTTCTCTCTTCTGAAAATGCGAAATGGGGATATCAGTCGGTTTATGAATCCTTAAACGAGAACGAGAGATTTGACGTTTTGCCGATAGTTGACTTGTCTTCTGATGGAAATGTTTCTGATTTTTTCAAAAGCAGAGGAATGCCTGTATGTAGGGATAACTTGAAAAATCTAAAACCTGATGTTGTTTTTTACGAACAGACTTGGGGGCTGCCGCCGCCTTTGCATCCTATCTGTGTTTCTGAATATGCGCTGACATTGATTGTGTCTTACGGCTTTTTCCTTATCTGTGAAGAGGGTTGGCGGGATATGTTTGCGCAGCACAAAATGGATTGTTTCTGGAAGGTTCTTGCGGAAAGTTCATTTCATAAAGATTTTTATAAAAAGGCAGGAGGGCTTGAAAACACAGTCGTAACAGGTTATCCGAAGCTAGATTCTTATCTTGAACCTTCGAAGTCGTCGCCGTGGAAAGGTGATGGCAGAAGAATAATCTGGGCGCCACACTGGTCGCTGGATGGTTCGACTCTTCAAATGTCTAATTTCATTGAACATTACGGTTTTTTCTTGGATTTTGCCGGAGAACATAAGGAATACAGTTTTATTTTGAAGCCTCATCCTCGTTTAAGGCAGGCATGTGAAGACAGCAAGCTTCTTGATTATGACGAGTATATTGAGCAGTGGAATCGCCTCGAGAATGCCGTTGTTTACGACAAAGGCGATTATTTTGGCATTTTTAAAACATCAGACGTTATGATTACCGACAGTTCTTCGTTTTTGGCGGAATATTATCCTTCGAAAAAGCCTTTGATTTTTATGAATAAATCAAGCCGCTCGGGTTTCAATGATTTTGGTAAAAGGCTTGTGGAGACGTTTTATCAGCCTGATTCTTTGGCTGAAATTGATGGGCTTTTGAAGACTTTGCTTTTGGACGGAAAGGACATCCTAAAACCGCTGCGCGAAAAAACGCTGAAAGAACTGTTCGGAACTCAGCGGAGCCAACCGGACAGTGAACCCAATGTTGAAAGTGTCGGAAAAGGTATTGTTTCGATGTTGTTAGATTTTCTTAAAAAATAGCTTAACAAGATAAGAAAGCGTTGGCGAAATCATTGGAATTACGTGTTTGTTCTCGTTTTTTGTGCCTTTAAGAATTTTCTCGTCAACGATTTTTAAAACCTGTAAGTCGTTAATCAGCGCGATAACCAAAACGTCAAAATCCAACTCTTTCAATTCGTCAGGTGCGATTGGGTTGAATTTTGTTTTGTTTTCATTTTTGTCTGATGCAAATTTCAAGTCGGCTATTGCTACGATGTTGAGTTTTGATAAATCATAATTTTGTTCAATAAGTTGAAAATATTCACCGGCACCATAAATTACGATTTTTTTACCGTTATATTTCTTTGCGATTTTGTCGATTTGTTTTTGAGCTTTGTTCGCTTCAAGATATCTTAATAAATCCATATTCTCTCCCTATTCATGTTAGAATGATTGTATCACAAATTTGAGGGGATTTATGAATTTTTTTGTTAAAATTCATCGGGTATTGGGTTTTAGCTTGCACAAAAGGTTTTTGTTGAACAAAATCAGAAAGCATATTCGGCGAAAAGAAGTGAACCTTTTTTTGAAAAAAAGTGAGGCTAAAAAGGTTCTTGTGATTAACGCTTCACCTTTTATGACTAAAATGTTCAAACAACGTCCTCATCATTTTTTGGACTTTTGGGCGAAACACTTTGACCTTGTGTTGTATTCATCCTTTGTTACAGATGGGATAATCCATCTTAAAGACAATATTTATCTTTTGTCGGACTATGCCTTGCCGGAGAAAAAACTCGACGGGAAAGATGTTTTTTACTATATGTCTTCTGTAAGTTGTGTGAATTGGAGAACATTTTTTAAATTAAAAAAGAGCGGTTACAAGATAATTTATGACTATTATGACGAGGTTTCTGACGACATAGTTTGTTCTAAAAATGCAAAAGGCTCGCATAAAAGAATGGCGAAAATCGACCCACAAATTGTTGTTGCAACGTCGGACAAGCTTTTTGATGATATGAAAAAACTTTTGCCGAAAAAAGATATCATGCTTGTAAAAAATGGGGTTACGATTGAACATTTCAGAAATCTAAATATAGAAATCCCGCAAGATTTAAAAGTCGTTGTCGCGCAAAACAAACCGATTGTCGGATTTTACGGTTATATTGCAAAATGGACCGATGTGGCTCTTCTCGAACAGGCGGCCAAAGAAAGGCCTGATTACAACTTTGTTTTAATCGGCAAAATATGTGAAGGTGTGTCCTTGAATTATACAAAATATACGAATATGTTCTTCTTAGGGCAAAAAGATTACAGCGTTTTGGCTCAATATTCAAAACATTTTGACTGCGCGATAATCCCTTTCAAGCACGGTAATATTGCAAAAGCAACCTCTCCGAATAAGCTTTTTGAATATATGGCGATGGGACTTCCGACTGTTTGCACAAGGGATTTGGTGGAGTGCAAGGGTTACGAGGGCGTTTTTGTGAGTGAAAATGACGAGGAATTTTTGAGCGATTTGGACAAAGCGATCGAGATTTCAAAAGATGAGAATATCCGAGAAAAGCTTGTGAATTATGCAAATGAAAATTCATGGGAGAAAAAAGCAGATGAGATTTTTGAGAAGATAAGGGAGTTAATGTGAATAAGTATTCGTTTAAACAGAAGATTTTTAAAGATTTTCAAAACAAAATTTTTTATGACCATAAAAAACAAGAGGCTGTGGAAAAATTTCGTTTTTCAAAGGACATTGATCTCTTGAGTGTTTATAACAAAAATCGCGAATGGATTTTTAATAATACCGTAAAAGATAAAGGTATCCGACCTAAATTTGATATCCAAAATACTTGTGAACACATTGCCTATCCCGAAGTGAGCGGATATTACATTCCGAGCCTTCTTGATTGGGGTTTCAGAGATTTGGCGATTCAATATGCAAAATGGCTTTTGTCTATCCAGAAGGAAGACGGCTCGTGGCGCGATTACTTGGATAAGGCACCTTATGTTTTTGATACGGGCCAGATTCTTAAAGGTTTGATTGCGATTTATCCGATTATGCCTGAGGTTGAAAACGCTATAATTAAAGGTTGTGACTGGATGATTTCTGTGATTGAGCCTGATGGGCGGCTGCAGTCTCCTTCTTTGGAGTTTTGGCCGGATGGAGTTTGTACCGAATTGATTCATCTTTACTGCCTTTCTCCGCTGATTCAGGCGGCGCAAATGTTTGACAGTCCTCATTATGCAGCGGAGGCGAAAATTGTTTTAGATTATTACAAAAATTCTTCAATGGAAAAACTCCTCGATTTTCATACCCTGTCGCACTTTTATGCCTATATGATTGAGGCAATGGTTGATTTGGGAGAAATCGAAATTGCCAAAAAAGCGATGGAAAAAGTTGCAAAATTACAAAAGAAAAACGGTCACATACCTGCTTACAAAAATGTAAAATGGACTTGTTCAACAGGGCTTTTCCAATTTGCACTGATCTGGTATAAACTCGGTGAAAAGCAAAAAGCTGATTTGACGTTTGATTATGCCTGCAGCCTCCAAACCCAAAACGGCGGATGGCTGGGCAGTTATCAAAAAGGCTGCAATTATTTGCCTGAGGCTGAAATCTCTTGGGCGAACAAGTATTTTCTCGATGCATTGAAATGGAAAATATCGACTCACTTTGCGTATACTGTTGACAAAAACGTTGTTCAACAAGGTGGCACGTATCCTTTGTCTGACTTCATAAAAGAAGATGATGGAAGGGTTCAGTTTATTTTGAATCAGATTGAGGGGCAGAGAATCTTTGACGCCGGCTGTGGTTTGGGAAGGATTTTGAAGATCGTCCAAAGAAAAAGACCTGAATTGGATATTTTTGCGACTGATGTTGCAAAGGACATTTTGGATAAACTCCCCGAAGGCATAAACGCAAAATTAGGTTCGCTTTTGAGCATTCCTTTCGAGGATGAGTCGTTTGATTTTTCGATGACGACAGAGGCTATCGAGCACGCTGTTGATATTGAAAACGCTGTGAGTGAACTGGTTAGGGTCACGAAAAAAGGCGGTAAGATCTTGATTATCGATAAAAACATCAAGGCGAAAGGTGCTTTTGAAACCCCTCCATGGGAGCAGTGGTTTGAGACAGATGGTTTGAAGAAAATCATGGAATCAAAAGGGCTTGAGGTCGAAGTGTCAGAAAACCTTCCTCACAACGACAAAGACGGTTCTGATGGGATTTACTCGGCTTGGATTGGAAGGAAAAAATAATGAACAAATACGGCTTCAACAAAACAAAAAAAGAGCTTGAAGAAAAAATTAATGCTTATAGTTATTCGAATGTTAGCCCGTTTGCTGTTTTGTACAAGAAAATAGAGTTCTTTTTTGTAAAACTTTTTAATCCTGACTTGCCCAGACTGACAGGGGTTGAGTTGTCGAATTATTGTAATTTGCAATGTAAAAATTGTCCCACCCCTACAACAAACGCGCCAAAAGGTTTTGCGGATGATAAGACAATCAAACTCGCTATGAAATTTGCTTATCCGGGGTCTGCTTTTTCTTTTCACAGGCATGGAGAACCCTTTTTGCATAAAGACTTTTTGAAATATCTTGAAAAAGCTACGAGAATGGGATTCAAGACTGTAGTTAGTACAAACGGAATACTTTTAAATGAAGAAAATATTGAAAAATTGGTAAAAATCAGACCTTATTACATGATTGTTTCTTTGCATACGAAAAAATCGGTTGAAGCCTTGAAAAATCTCGTCGCTTGCGCAAAACGCAACGATGTCACGTTCCCGAGTTTGTGCGCTCACAAACTTGACCACAATGCAGATGAAGTGGACAGATGGATTGAGGAATTGGAATTGGGCGATGATGTAAAAAGGCATATTCATGTAACAAAAACACATTCTTGGGCAGGGGTTATTGAGGATTTGAAACACGAGTATGAGCAAGATGTTGTAAAAAGACGCGTTGAAAATTGTTATTTTATTAAAAATAACATTGTGTCTCTTCGTTGGGACGGTTCGGTTTCGGCTTGTTGTTTTGATTCGGAAAATTCCGCAATAATTGGCAAAATTGAGAATCTGAAAAACATTAAACACTCAAAATGCGGCTATGATTTGTGCAAAAACTTTGATTCTTCTTGGGTAAACGAGAATATGTAGGAGCGCTATGATTAAGGTAAAACCGTTTTTTTATTTATTAAAAAATATCGAATCAAAGATTCTTAAACGCAAAGTCGAAAAGAGTGTAAATATTGATGAGCAAAGCGCTTTGTTTCGAAAATCATTTTATGATTTCAGAAATATGCGTCTTGTATTTCTTGCGAAAAGAAAGGATTTTAAAGGCTTTGAGTCATACATTGAAAAGATTTATAAAGACCAGTCAGAATTGTATTATGACGAATATTTCGAAAACAGAGAAAGTCTTAAAATCTTGCTTGAGGAAGTAAGTTCTTTGCCTGCTAGTTCGAATATTTTGGATGTGGGTTGTGGTAATTGTCGCTTTCTGAATGAGGTTTATCGCCTTGGTCACAACGCTTTCGGGATAGACATCAGTCGAAAAAGAATCGAAGAAAACAAAAAAGAGAACCCGAATCTTAACCTTTTCCACGGCTTTGCCGAAAAACTGCCATTTGATGATGAGTCAATGGATGTGGTTGTTGCTACAGAGCTTTTGGAGCACGTTCTTGATTTGGAGAAAACACTTTCGGAGTTTAAACGGGTTCTAAAAAAAGGCGGAAAACTTTTTATTCAAGTTCCGAATGAAGAAATGGTTGATTGTGTTAATCATTTGAGACTATTCACCGCCGATACATTGAATTTTTGGGTTGGAAATTATTTTAATGTCAAAGATATTGCATTGATACCTTATTTAAACGGACAAGCCGATAATAATATCTTTTTGAAGGCAGAAAAGTCCGATGTTATTGCTGTTGAATTTTATTTGATGGATGCTTTTGAAATTTTTCATTTTAAGCCGATTTATGATGCCTTGAAAAATGTTGCGAAAATCCGACCGAAATTTGTTTGTGAACCTCCGACGGTCAATACTCACGGCAAGTGGTTTGATTATGACAGGGCTGTTGCTATTCTTGAAGAATTGGGGCTAGATTATTCATGCGAGGCGAATCCGTATTGTGAAGTTGCATTTTCTACTCAACATATTCACACTTTACGAAAATACAAAGGACTGAAAATAAACCTTCAATATGGTGTCGGGTTGAACAAGTCGAATTTTTGCAGTACGAAATTGGCGACGGTAGGTTACGATTATCGTTTTGTTTATTCTTCATACACAAAAAACAAGGTTTCTAAATACATGAAGCCCGAAAATATCCTTGAAATCGGTCTTCCAAAGCAGGACGAGTTCTTCCTCAACCCTTCTGAAAAAGAAACTTTTAATACGGAAAAACCTGTGCTTGTTTATTTTCCGACTTGGGATGAAGATTCTTCGATTCAGATGTTTTTTGATGAATTGAAAAAGCTTAAAGAGAGTTTCTTTGTTGTGACAAAGGCGCATCACTGCACGTTCAGGCTGGATGAAAAGAAAGATGATTTGGCAAAGTTGTATGAAATTTCGGATGTGGTTCTTGAGGGGAATTATGATTTTTCAAAAGCCGCAATGCTTGGGGATTATGCACTGATTGATGCTAAAAGCGGCGCAAGCACAGAGGTTCCTTATCTTAACCCGTCGATTCCGATTTTGCTTCTTTCTGTACAAAAAGATTTGAGAAAGACGTTTTATGCCGATATTTTTAAGTTCGGACACTTGATTAATAAGCCGAAGAAGCTTTTGCCCACACTTTCAATTATTCAAAAAGAGGATAAGTTTGTAAAAAAACGTGAAAAGCTTATAAAATATTTTATGGGGCCTCAAGACGGCTGTTCTACAAAACGGGCTGTTGACGCTTTGGTTCGAATCGTTGAGAAAACTTATGGGAGAAGATTTTGAAAAAAGTTGTTTTAACATACGGGACATTTGATGTTTTGCACTGGGGGCATATCAGGCTTTTGAAGCGAGCAAAAGAGCTTGGTGACTATCTGGTAGTAGGGCTTTCGACGGACGAGTTTAACCGTGTCAAATGTAAGGAGTCTTTTTACAATTTTGAACAAAGAAAGCTTCTCCTTGACGCCGTAAAGTACGTTGACCTTGTGATTCCTGAAGAAAACTGGGAGCAGAAGATTTCTGACATAAAAAAATACAACGTCGATATCTTCACGATGGGAGATGATTGGGTCGGTAAGTTCGACTTTTTGAAAGAATACTGTGAAGTTGTTTATCTGGAGCGTTCGCCTGAAGTTTCTTCGACAGAGACGAAAAAGTTTATTAAGAAAAAACAGAAATTTGATTGATACTAATGTTTTATAAAATTATTCTTTTTTCTGTGTTATAAAAATTTCTGACACTTTGGCTTTGAAACCGCCTTTTATAGGAGAACATGCATAAAATCCGAATTTGATTTTTTCAAAACTTTTATGTAAGTGGCAAATTCTTAATTGATTATAATGTTCTCCATCAAACGAGTAATAAATTTCTACATCCGCCCCTTGTGCATTTTCGATTGTGGAGTTGGGTTTTAAAACCTTAATTTTGTAGTAGCATTCATTTATGCCTGTGCTGATATTTTGTGTTGCCCAGTCTGAATAAGCAAAATTTGTAACAACAGAGCCGAGCCGAGAAAACTCATCATTTTCGTATTCGGTTGAACATTTAACCCAGTTTTCTTCACCAATCAAAATCATCAAGCCGGCTTGATCATATTGGTTTTTGCCAACAAAATTAAACTTTGCCCCGAATTCAAAGCCCACAGTATTTTCAGCGTATAAAAAATGCCCGTTTTTATTTACAAAACCATAGTGAGTATTCTGCCAAAAATCAGTCCTGTCATCGGTTGTAATTTCAAGTTCATTATTTTTAACAGAAAAATCTTGAGGTTTATTCAGCCAGGAAAAATTTTCCAGCCTAAAATTTTCATCTTTAGTATTTTTCATGCAAATATTATAGCTTAAAATATTTTAGTTTAGCAGTGGAATTTAAACGCCGTATAATCTGGCAATAGGACAATTTGTCTGAGCTTTTTTATTATAGGCTTTTGGGTCGTGTATTCGGGTTTTGCCACTGTTGATTTTAGGCTATTGCTCTATGACAATCCTCTGAGAGCATTTTCGAGATTTAAATATATACTTTTCAATATTTCATATCTAGAGTCATCATTTTCAATTCTATTTTTCAAAAATTCAAGTTTATTATAGATCCTCTCAAGATTTTCTTTGCATTCAGACCTGTATTTATCTTCATCTTTAAAATCCACTTCAATCGTGTTTAAAATATCCTTGCCGGAAGTCGTTTTTGAAAAAGCTTTAATCGTAACTCCGTTGCAATAATCGTTAAACATGGTTGGTTCTTGCATACTAGAGCATATCATTTTACAACCGGTGATTTTTGCTATTTTGTTGAAAAATTTCAGAGCTTTTTCCTGGTCCAAAGATTGCCCTATCGCACCATTTTTATTACACCACCGAATGAAATGGGATTGATATTCATAATTTAATTCCTTCATCTTTTATGCTCATTCAAAAAGTAAAAAAAAATTGCTAAAGTTTATTCAATCCGTAACATTTTGTTACTTGCTTTCTCACTTATGGCAAAACACAAAAAAGTGGCGGAGAGGGGGGGATTCGAACCCCCGGTGGAGTTGCCCCCACACAAACGTTCCAGGTTTGCACCTTAAGCCACTCGGACACCTCTCCATTCAAATTCACTTTATTCCATTGTATTTGCTTCAAGAAATTCTTGCAATAGGCATTAGCAAAAAACTTGATTTTTGAATTTGAACATAATCGTTGTGTTGTTGTTTTCGTTTGCTGTTGATGAGATGACAAAGTTTACAAATTTCTTTCTCTCTTGAATGCCGACAAAAAGCTCAGAGTTTTTATATACGTTACCTATTACCATAAGAGTTTCGCTATAAGTTGATTTGCATCCCATTCCTATTTCTGAATTTAAAAAATGTATTGGTTTGAAAAACAAAGTGTGTTCTGCATTTGCGATTTCAATTACAGGGGTTAAAAAGGTGTTGTTTGCCTCATCAAATAAAATGTCTCCAAAGTAAATCAGTTTTCCGTTTTTGTCTTTGAGCCCCAAGCACTGCATCAACTCTATTTTGTTGATGTTGTTAAGAACTTCCTTTTCTGCCTCAAACTTTTCCAGTTCAAAAGTGTTCAAATAGCTTTTTCTCTCGTGTTTTCGGTTTTCGTTTTTAATGTAAATTCCATACATTAATCCTTTTTTCATAGTCTTTTCCGCCTTTCAGTCTTTAAACATTCTAAGAAAATCGGGGTGAAGTATTAAATGTCTTCCTGATAATAAAAAGTTGCTTGTTATAGTTATAGCAGTTCAATAATTGAAGATACAGCCTTTGTAAACTGTTTGTAAATATATGCCAAACGGAAAATATATAGGCAATTTTGGGAATTTCTTTTTATGACAGCAATTTTTGAAGGTAACTTCAAGCCAAAATTTGACATATTTTGTTACTTTACTTAAATTTTTATAATATTTCTTAATTTTTTACACAAGAAAAAACAGCCCGAGAAGCTGTTTTTCGTGAAAGTTGTTTTTTAATTTATGTATTTTGAGGTTTTAAAAACTCCATCAAACTCTTTGGCGAAT
Source organism: uncultured Muribaculaceae bacterium (assembly GCA_964542595.1). Classification (GTDB taxonomy): domain Bacteria; phylum Cyanobacteriota; class Vampirovibrionia; order Gastranaerophilales; family Gastranaerophilaceae; genus Limenecus. The sequence goes on from CAZIVG010000006.1 coordinate 11,438, forward strand.
CCGACTTTGTCTCATTGGGCCAAGTGGAGCTTTTTGTGTCTGGTATTGCTTCGTAATTCGCGTACTTTCTGAAGTCATTAAGCTCTTTTAGTGCAATCATATCTGCGATTCTTGACGCCTTTTTCTGCTCTTTTGTGATGAATACATCCAGGAGTATCGAGGGGATAAGGGCACCGGCAATTCCTGTAAATGCTGGCAGCATAGTGTAGTTTAATGCTTTTGAGAGCTGCATTTTGCTCATTTTATTGTTTAATTTTTTTGATAACATAACTACAGAAATGCCCATTGCTGCAAGCTGAAAGAATAACACAATCGGATTTTTTATTGCATCACCCAGTGCCTCAACGCTTTCAGAATATGTCTGTGATTTTTCATCAACTTTGTTGAATGTGTGGAAAGTGTTGTGCTGAAGGTTTTTCGCCTCTTGGATTTGGCTTTGGGAAAGGCTGATTTGTTGGATTGCTTTGACCAGTTTTTTGTCTTCTTTGCCTTTTGTTTTTTTGTATTTGTTATATTCCTTGTTGTCTTTGGATGCCTGAACAAGGAATTTGAATATGTTTTCTTTTTTCTTTTGTTTTATGGGTTCAAAATCTTTTATTTGTTTTGTTTTTTCGTCATCTGTATAAATCAATGAATCCGGATTTTTGAGAAATTCTTGTTTTGCTTTAAATCTTCCGATTCGTGAGCCTTGTTTTTGGAGTTTTGTGCTTGTTATTGCCATTGTCATTGTTGTGACAAGAGTTATGCCCCATCCGAAGGCTGAGGAGATATTTGTGTTTTTTATCTTTAACAAGGCTGCTGTCTTGTCGATTAGGAATTTTGTCAAAAACCCCCCGCCAAGAGCCAACCCTGTTGCTGCATTTGTTGCCAATTCGATGTTCTCTGCGTAATCTTGTGAGGCAATATCTATTTTCTCAACAACTTTGTTCAAAAGTTGCATGTCTTTTTTTGCGTTTAGGACTTGCTCTTGCGAAAGTTCTTTGCCGATATTTTTTTCGTTTTCTTTTAACTTTTTATCGAATTCCAGTTTTTGATTCTCGTATTCCTTGTCTTTTTTGACGAGCTTTTTGATCATTTTAATCGGACCGAGAATATCTTTTTTTAGCCCTTTTTCTTTGTCTTTTTCATCAGGGAGCGTTTTTGCAATGTTTTTTGCTTCTTGCATTTGGGTTTCGTTCAAAATTGCAAAAACGGCAGGGTTTGAGAGGTCTTTGTTAATAGCTTCCAAGCGACCTTGCCTGGAGGCTTTAACCTGTTTTTTTGCCGCCCATGCTGACATTGGCAAATAAGCAGGAATCGACAAAATTGCCCCGATAAATGAAGGGATATAAGCTTTTAATTCATCTAAATGAGGTTTTTGTGCGACTAGATTTTTCCATTTTCCTTGCAATGGCTTAATTGTCATCGCAAGTGCACCCAAACCCGCACCTAACAGCATTATTCCGCCAAGAACCTGACCCTGAATTTCTTCTGTTAAGACCTCCATGTCTTCAGCGTTTGACTGGGAATATTCATCCATGACATTTACTGCGTGGATAATTATTTCGCCCCGTTTTTTATCGAGTTGTTTTGTTTTTTCGTCAACCGGATTGTTTTTTAGGTATGCCAAACGTTGAGCATCCGTTTTGTTTCTTTCTTCTTTCCAGCTTGCATATTCGGGTTTGAACTGTATGTATTGTTTATAGTTTTTATAAACTTCCATTTTTGCCTTTTCTCTTGTAATTGGCTAAAAACCGTGAATAAAAAAATTTGCTACAAAAAATATATTGTAATTTTTTATTGTTTATTTAATAATGGTTTTACATGGCATAGTAGCTCAGTTGGTCAGAGCGCTCGGCTCATACCCGGGAGGTCACTGGTTCGAACCCAGTCTATGCTATTTTTGCGTAAAAGGGTGTTATCAATGGAGAGAAACAATCTTAAACTTTCAATAGTTATCCCTTGCTTCAACGAAGAAGAAGGTCTTTATGTTTCTATCCGCAGGCTCGTTGAGGTCTTAGATTCTTTATCTGAGGAGTCTTTGATTTCAGAAGAAAGCTTTTTATACCTCGTTGATGACGGAAGTTCAGACGCAACCTGGGCTGTGATTCAGGCTGCAAATAAAGAATTCGGCGCAAAAGTCAAAGGGGTTAAATTAACCAGAAACTTTGGTAATCAAAGCGCAATTCTTGCCGGAATCAGAGAGTCGAGAAAGTATGATGTAGGCTGTATCGTCACGATTGATGCGGATTTGCAGCAAGACGAAACTAAGATTAGAGATTTTCTTTTAAAATATAAGGAAGGCTACGATGTGGTCTTCGGTGTGAGAAACGACAGAAAAACTGACAATTTCTTCAAAAAGAACAGTTCTTTGATGTTTTACAAATTTATGAAACTTATGGGTGTGAATCTTGTCCCGAACCATTCTGAATATCGTTTGATGGGAAAAAGAGCTTTGGATGTCTTTTCTCTTTACAACGAAAGAAATATTTTTATCAGAGGCATTTTTGCAAACATCGGCCTGAAATCCGTTGAAGTTCCCTTCGATGTAAAAGAAAGAGAATTCGGCACAACAAAGTTTAACTTTTTCTCCCTGATGCGTTTGGCGTCTTGGGGGGTTACATCGTTTAGTATCAAACCTTTAAGGATTGTTTTTTATACGGGCTTGGTTCTTTCTTTTGTCGGATTTATAATGGGCTTAATCTGCATTTGGAACTTTTTCATGCCCGAATATTATTTGTTCAACAACTTTAGAATAAGATTTTTCGAAGTATATGAAGTCTTCGCTTCAGGATTGCAGGTTTTGAGCATTGGGGTAATCGGTGAGTATGTCGGCCAAATCCTTCAGGAGATTAAGGCCAGACCTAATTATCTCGTTGACGAAATTGTTGAATAACTCTTTAAAAAAAATATACTTTAGCGAATTTTAAAAAATCTACTCCATTCGGATGAATTTTTGATGTTTTGCTGCTTTTTTTGACTTTTCATCCGACATCATTAAAGAATAAATGTGCAAAAAATGGAGCCAATCATGAAAATTCGAGGCGGTATAGATTTTTTTGAAAACGGTTTAACGACCAACATACGTGCGATGCACCTGCAAACTGAGATTTTCGGGATTATCAACGAGAACTACAACTCGTTTGATAAAGTCGGATACCAAAGAAAAGAGCCGGTTGTGTCTTCTTTTTCGGAATACATTGGAATCCATGGACTTTCCACGGCCACTGACGATTCGATCGGAAGAATCGGGCATTCCGGAAACCCGCTTGATGTGGCAATAGGAACAAAAGGTTATTTTCAGTACCAAAGCCCTGACGGGGTCAAAATTACCAGAGACGGCCGTTTCAAGATTGACAAAAACGGAAACCTTTTGACGTTGATGAATGCGAATGTCCTTGCCAATGACGGAACGCCGATTAAACTCCATGTTTTGCCTGAAAAGCTTGAAGACATCAGAGTTTCCAAAAGTGGTGATGTTAGCGTTTTCAATAAAGCTTCAAACAAACTTGAACACGTTGCGACTCTTTCAGTTGTTACCGACAGAGGGGCAGCGGTTTTGGACCCCAACATAAAACAGGGTTATAACGAATATTCAAACGTTTCGATGAACACGGAGATTTTGCAGATTATCCCGGTGAGAAGAAATTTTGAGGCGAATCGCCAGTTGTTCGTTATACAAAACAACAATCTTTCAAAAGCAATCCAATCGTTAAGCAGTTCGTAGGCGCTAACAAATAAGAAAGGCATTTTATGACAACATTACAAGGTCTTATAAGAAGAGGTATCATAAACACAAACGTCCAGTTTGAAAGACTGGGCTATATCTCAAGCAATTTCGGAAACCTTAATACGAATGCTTATAAAGCTGTGAGATTCGAACAGGTAATGGACGAAACAGGATACTTGGACGGCGAAGTCAGATATGATCACAAACAGGGTTCTGTAATGAGAACAGGCAGAAACCTTGACGTTGCTTTGTCCGGTCCCGGTTTCATTCCCGTCACTTCTGCGAATGGTGATGTTCAATACACAAGGGACGGATCCTTCAAAATCAATAATGAAGGATATATAACTACGAATGACGGTTACCTCGTCGGTGACGGAATCAAGGTTCCGGTAAACCATGAAGGACTGAGAATCAAACAAGACGGTACTGTTATGATTATTAAAAACGGTCACACCGACCACGAAATCCTCGGCAAAATCCCGGTTGTCCAATTCCAAAACCCCGAAGGCCTCAAAGGCGTAGAAGGAAACAGAGTCATCGCGACAGAGGCCTCAGGCCAGCCGCAGCTTTTGAAGGAACACAACTATGTCGCTCAAGGCAATTTGGAACGCTCAAACGTGAATTATATTGCAAACATCAACGAAGTTTTAAGACTCAACTCTTCAATGATTGCAGGCACAAGACTGATAAAGGTTGTTGACGAAATGTATCAGCGTTCAATCAACCTGACGCAGTAGCGGATAAGCTAAGACAAGGATAATCCAAAATAAGGACTGAAAAATGTACACTCCAAAAGATCCGATAGTAAAAACTAATTTGATGCTTGATTTGATTTCACAAAGACAAAGAGCTTTGGGGTCAAACCTAGCCAACGTTGACACTCCGGGTTATATCAGAAAAGACATAAGCTTTGACCAGTATCTCGGGACTATGAACAACCCTTTGGAAACCGAATTGTCCGTAAAACTGGGGCCGTCAGGGCTTGTCGAAGAGCAAGGCGAGGGCGTTGATCCGACGTATGAACTTGCTGAAATGCAAAAAATGTCTTTGATGTATGCAGTTGCATCAAGAAAAATGACGAATATCATTAACGAAATGAAAACCGCTGCGGGCGTTGGCAGATAGAGTTTCTGAAAAATGACGCGAAGTCGGTGAAAGATAGAAGAAGGTAAGTTATGAGTTTAATCGAGACAATTAACATAGGACAAAAAAGCTTGGACGCCCACGGCAAAAGGCTTAAAATCCACGCAAAAAACATTGCTAACCTTGACACTCCTAATTATGTGAGAAAAATCCCTGTTTTGAACGCGACCGATGATATCTCTTTTCACGGCTTGCTCAATTCAATGAAAGAAGATGTTTTTGCTGTCGGAACTATCCCCTTCCAACAAGGCGGTGTCAGGCTTACAGGCGTTGTCGAAGATCCTACCCTCGGAGAAAGAATTTACAAGCCCGGACATCCTGATGCAGACGCGAACGGGTATATCAGAACTTCTAACGTGAACCCGATTGTCGATATGGCTGATGCAAACATTGCACAAAGAGCCTACGAGGCAAACCTTGCGGTCATTTCGATAACAAAAAGTATGGCACAAAGAGCTGTTGAAATAGGTAAATAATAAATGTTTTCACCAACAATACAATCTTATATTAATCAAGGCGGAAAAGAAGCCGCAATGCAGCGTGTGGTTCAGATTGCGACTCACGTTCAGGGCATTGAAAAACAACTTAACCCTGATGCGGTCAAATCTGACAAACAAACTTTTGCAGAGGTTTTGAAAGCCAGCGGCACAGGCCAAGGCCAATTCAGAACCGACAACAAGAATTTTCCTTTTTTGACAGCAGCAACAAACGCTATCACAAAAGCAAAAGATGTTGCGGTTGAAAATGTTATCAACCCTACCAAAGCCCAGATTATGGACATAATTTCTAAAACTTCTCAAAAATACGGGGTGGATGAAAAACTCGTAAAAGCTGTCATAAAACAAGAATCAGGCTTCAACCCGAAAGCGACATCTCATTGCGGAGCGATGGGCCTTATGCAGTTGATGCCAACGACAGCAAAGGGTTTGGGGGTCAAAGACGGTTACAACCCCGTCCAAAACGTTGACGGCGGAGTCAGACATTTGAAAGGGCTTCTTGCAAGATACAACGGAAACGTCGTTCTTGCCCTCGCAGCCTACAATGCAGGCGGTGGAAATGTTGACAAATACGGAGGAGTCCCTCCTTTCAAAGAAACACAAAATTATGTAAAAAACATACTCGCCAATTACCTTTAAGAATCAATGAGGATAAAAAATGTTAGAAAAGAAGTTCGCACCGAATATAAACCTGTTTGAAAGAATGCAGCCCACAAAGCTTAATACCGGCATTGACGGTATGAGTGGTATGCGTATGGGGCGTGTCGAAAAGCTTGAAACAGGTAACTTTAAATCTGTTTTTTCAGGATTGATTGAGAATTTCAACCACGAATTGAATGCACCTGACCAGCTTATGAAAGATGTTATGGAAGAAAACGGAAATGCGGATATCCACGACGTTATGACTGCAATGGCAAAGGCCGAACTAGGGGTAACTGTTGCCACAAACATCACAACGAAAGTCATTCAAGCTTATGACAAAGTTATGCAAATTCAAATTTAAAAATTAAAAAATTACTAGCAAAAAAAAATCTTCTTATGTTTTCTTTAAGCAAAAGGAGATTTTTTCATGAAAATTAAGAAACCAGACATTGACTCGATTAAAAACCTCTACAACAAAGGTAAAAAGGCAGCAACTGAAGCAATGAATAAGGCCGCAGAAAAAGCGAAACCTATAATTGAAGACGTGAAGCAAGAAGTCAAACAAGCCGCTGAAAAAATTGACCCTGCTTTTGAAGAAGCGAAACAAGCGGGATTAAAAGCGACTTTTTTTCATAAAACCGAAACTTATGCCAAAAAAGCTGCAGATGCACAAAAAGCCTATTTTGTTGCGCAATTTAATGAGAATTCTTTGAAAGCAGTCTCCAAGGATGGGGTTGCTATTTATAAAGCTGAAAAACAAACCGAAAAAGCTTTGCAAAATGCACAAAATGCTGTTGAGAAATATAAGAATTTTGCACAAAGAGAAGCCGCTGCTCAGGCTGCATTTGAACAGCTTAATAAGTGATTATCAAAGCCGAGTAGAAAAAGTCTTTGACATTGAAATTGATTTTTTTGAAGAAATTACGAATTATCTTTTTCATAAGCGATTCTTGTCCTTTCTGTTATTGTCAAAGCGTTTGAAATTGCAATCCCGCCTTTTTGTGCCGGAGAGTTTACGACTTTTCCGTTGACATACATCACGGAAGAACCGCCTCCGTCAAGATTCATCGCGTTCACGCAGCCGAATTCTTTCATTGTTCTTGCCAGTTCTCCCAGTGTCATCCCGACAGAACTTTCTTCTCTGCCGTCAACCGTGACCATTATGAATTCATTGTCGGCTGTGTAACCGATAGCTGTTCTGGGATTTTTTCCTGTAATTGCACTGAGTTTTTGTGCGTTGACATCGATAAATATTGCACCGTCTTTTATCAGATATGGGCCTCCGCTTATTATGTGGTCTATGTTTTCCCACTGTGGAACCATTTTTATGTCAAGTTCGATTTTTCTTCCATTAAAAAACGGCTCTAATTTTGCTTTGGGACCGGATATGATGAATCCTTCATCCGGTATAGCTATAGAGCCGCTTGAGATTGTAGTGATTTTGCCGTTTTCGATTGCAATGTTCACTCCGTATTTTGGTGGAGTTGGTGACATTTGCCCCCAGTCTTTTGTGTAAAGAAGAGTGTATGTGGAAAGCATTCTGGGCTGGTTTATGTTGTCAATTTTTAAATTTTCTCTTCCCGCTTTTAAAGTAGA
>CAZIVG010000007.1:0-4357 GCA_964542595.1 uncultured Muribaculaceae bacterium
CAAACTCGAATTCAAACTCGGTGAAGAGGTTCTTTTCGCACAGGCCGTTGGCTATCCGTCAGGAAAATAAATTATGCAAAAATTTAAGTATTTTTTAGTTTTAATAAGTCTTTTACTCTTCATTGCGCCGGTGTTTGCGGATGTTTTTCCTTAGTACACGCGGTCCTTGAGCAAAGAGACCATCGGCTTTATTTCCGTGCCGAAGAAGTTTTCTCTGTATGCTTTTCCGAGAGAGGACTCACCGGTTTTGGACAACATTGAATGGAACCATTATGAAGTCAAGCTGAAACAAAAAATGCTCGAGCCTTCTGAACTTTTTTCTGTTTTAATGGACGATCTTTATGCTTTTTGCATGGTTGTCGATTCTCAAGACGGTTGGTACAAAATTGTTTATGACAAGAAATATAACAAATCAGGCTGGCTGAAGCCTGAAAAGGACGAAGACTTCTGGAGTTTGAGAGATTTTTATTCTTTTTACGGCAAAAAATACGGTTTGTACTATATGAAAAATGTCGATTACAGAAAAAGAGGGATATATTCTTCTCCTGAAACCGGTTCGCAAAAATTGGGCGGGTTCACCTTGATAAAATCAATTTATCTAAACAAATTGAACGGAAATTGGGCGCTCGTTACCGTCAGGGACATGGATAAGTTCCCTAAAATCGGGTATATTCAATGGCGTGAAAATGACGGTTCGATTGTCATTTTCCCTGCGTTCGGGAAGTAGAATTTTTAACCCCCAATTATCCCAATTTTGTAAGGATTTCGGGTTCGCCGTCAGTGACGTGAATCGTATGCTCAAAGTGTGCGGAAGGTTTTCCGTCGTTAGTAACAACTGTCCAGTCATCGTCAAGAGTGTGAACATCATCACAGCCAAGGTTCAACATCGGCTCAATTGCAATTGTCATACCAGACTTCAAAACGAATTTGTTGCCGACTCGATAGTTGAAAACGAACGGTTCTTCGTGCATTCTTCTGCCGACGCCGTGACCGCCGTATTGTCTGACGATGCCTAACAGTTTTTCGTTTGCGACATCTTCAACGGCACCCGAAACTTCTTCGAGAAGGTTGTTGTGTTTCATTTTGTCGATTGCTGCAAAAAGAGATTTTTCTGTTGTTTCAAGGAGAAGTTTGCACTCGTCAGAGATGTTTCCGACAGGGTAAGTCCAAGCGCTGTCACCGACTAGCCCTCTGAATGTCGCGCCCACATCGACGCTGATTATGTCGCCTTCTTTCAAAATGCAATCTTCTCGAGGGATTCCGTGTACGACTTCTTCGTTTACAGAGGCGCAAATCGAAGCGGGAAAGCCGTTATAACCCTTGAACGTTGGGATACATTTGTGGGCTTTAATGATTTTTTCTGCTGCTTCATCGAGGTATTTCGTTGAAACTCCAGGTTCGATAATCCTCTTCATTTCATGATGAACAAGCGCAACAACGTTGCCTGCCTCTCTCATCAGTTTTATTTCTTCTCTTGATTTTTTGTTTACTGACATTACTCAATTACTTCTTTCAGTTTCTCATAAATCTCATCAACAGAGCCTGTTGCATCGATTTTTGTTAAAATTCCTCTTTTTTCATAAAAATCAATCAACGGTGCTGTTTGTTCAAAATAAGTGTCGAATCTATTTTTTGCGATTTCTTCAGTGTCATCTTTTCTTTGAATGAGTTCTGCACCGCACGCGTCGCAGATTCCTTCTTGTTTTATCGGCATTGTTTTGAGGTTGTAAATCGCGCCGCAAGCAGGACAAGAGCGTCTGAAAATAATTCTTTCCATAAGATTTTCTATAGGAACATCAAAATAGATAACTTTTGTCGTGACTTCTTTGTTTGTGTCGATGGCTTTCAGCATGTCGTCAAGCATGTGAGCTTGTTCAATGCTTCTTGGGAATCCGTCGAGGATGAAACCTTCTTTGACATCATCTTGAGCAAGTCTGTCTTTTATGATTTGTGCAACGACTTCTACGGGAACTAATGCGCCTTTTTCGATGTAATCTTTAGCGATTTTTCCTGCCTCAGTGCCTTTTGCCATCGCTTCTCTCAAAAGAGAACCGGTGTCAACATGCACAAAACCTGTTTCTGCAGCGAGTTTTTTAGTTTGTGTGCCTTTGCCGCTGGCCGGTGGTCCCATAAAAATCAATTCTTTTTTCATAAACTCTACCTTTATTCCTTTATCTAGTGTGCGAATGTTTAAGTTTTTTTACGAAACTATTCTAGCACGTTAACAAGGCATATACAAGAAAGATGTCTGTGAAAAATTTGCTTAATCCCATGTGAGAACAACTGCTGCTTAATGTATTACACATGTATATAAAACATATATTTAGTTTTGTAAATCTTCTTCAAATTAGACTTCATGTAAGAAGAAAAAAAAACTATACTTAAGTTGTAGGGAATGTCGTTTTTTCCTGATTTATCTATTGTTTTAAAACTACAACTAAAGTTGTTTATGCCGTGCTTTACAGGGATAAGCCGCCGTAAACGTATCGTCTGCGCTCCATGGAACGGAGTGGCGCACCTATTTATTGGAAAAGGATTTTATATTATGCCTATCGTCATTAACACAAATGTGCCGTCTATTAAAGCTCAAAACGCACTCAATAGAGCAACATGGAACTTGAATGTCAGTCTCGAAAGACTTTCAACAGGCAACAGAATAAACTCTTCTGCAGATGATCCAGCAGGTTCTTATTATGCGTCAAGATTGAATTCGCAAATTCGAGGCACCACTGCTGCTTATCAGAATGTTCAAGCAGGCAACAATATGATTGCTATGGCGACAGGTGATCTTCAGATTATTAATAATAACATTGAAAGAATAAAAGACCTTGCGACCCAGTATTCCAACGATTCTAATACAACAGAACAGCAAAATGCCATCAAAAAAGAGGTTCAGCAAAGAGTTGATGAAATTAACAGAATTGCAAAAGAGTCCAATTTTAACGATGTGAAATTATTGGACGGTTCGAAGACTTCTGTTCGTTTGCAAATTGGCGCAAATTCCGATCCGACAACAAATTCTTTAACAGTGGATGATGTATTTCTCAAAGCTACAACAGACCAAGCAGGCATAAAGCTTTTCGGAACGGGTGCAGGTCAGTTTGCAGATGTTAATGCGGCTTTTGCATCAAAAGATACAGCCGCAAAGTTCATTGATATCGCTCAGGCTTCAGCGGACATTGTTACAGAACGAATTTCAAACGCGGGTATATGGCAGAACAGGCTCACATCTGTTACAGAACTTTTGATGACTCAAAATGAGAACATGGCGGCAGCTTATGGGACAGTTATGGATGCTGATATTGCGAAAGAAACTGCAAGTTATACAAAAAATCAGATATTACAGCAAACAGCCTCTGCGATGGTCGCTCAGGCGAACCAAATTTCAGGAGTTTTGGCTCTGAAAATGGTTAATTCTTTAGGATGATAATTTGCTTAAAAAGTTATAGTTTTTATACTTCGGTTTGAGAAAAATCGGCATATTTTCGCATATTCCATACTAAAGTTGTACAAATTTACAACTTTATGTGAATTAAACACGTGCAATTAATACTTTAATATGAAAGTACTAAAAAAGTACAGGGATGTAACACAAGGATATGCGAAAGGAGATAATACATGGCTATTATCGTTAACACCAACATGTCTGCGCTAAAGACGCAGAGGAATCTTACCAATGCCACTAATTCCCTAAATAAGGCACTGGAGAGAATGTCAACAGGTATGAAAATCAACTCCGCAGCGGACGACGCAGCGGGGATGTTCGTAGCGAACAACCTCGAGACCCAAATCAGAGGCTCAAAAGTGGCCCAATCAAATGTTTCTACAGGGATTAACGTATTGCAGACCGTAGAAGGTAACTTGAACATTATCAATGACAACCTTCTTCGTATCAGAGATTTGTGCGTGCAAGGCGCGAACGGGGTTTATGACACAAACTCCTATACTGCGATGTCGAACGAAATCAACGCACGTTTGGCTGAGATTTCCAGGATTTCTGCTTCAGCAGATTTTAACGGAAAGAAGCTATTAAACGGTTCTATTACAGCAGATATGGCTTTGCAAGTCGGTGCGAAAGGTACAGCAAACGACAGAATTGACGTTGACAAGTCAATTTTTGCACTCGCTGATGCTGCGACTCTTGCGGGGTCGGCAACACCTGCATTTGCCAGCACTGCTAACGCAACTGCGCTTTTGGCAACAATAGACACAGGCATTTCAAACGTAGCAACCAGAAAAGCAACAATCGGTGCAACACAAAACAGGTTGTTGTCCGCTCAAGACTCTCTTGTGACAACAATCGAAAACGCAACAGCAGCAAAATCAACAATCATGGACGCAGACATCGCAGAAGAAT
>CAZIVG010000007.1:4457-18829 GCA_964542595.1 uncultured Muribaculaceae bacterium
CAGACATCGCAGAAGAATCAGCTAATTATACAAAAGCCCAGATTCTTCAACAAACGTCAGCAACCCTTTTGGTTCAAGCGAACCAGCTACCATCAATGGCGTTAACTTTGATTAGGTAGTTAATAATTATTTTTTACACGAAAACAATAGATAGTTAACGATAATTACCACCGGAGATTTTCTCCGGTTTTTTTTGTTTTTTGAATAAATGCTACTTAAGTATCAGAAATTTCTAACTTTTTAAGAATTAAGTTCGCCTTTGCAAGGCGTTATTATGAGTACGTAAAGAACAGGATATTAAAAAAACAACACAGTCTAAATAGAGGGTAAGTATTACAGTCTATTTAAAATTTACAGGATGTAAATAGGGTATGCCGAAAGGAGAATGGTATGGCAATTATCGTTAACACGAACATGTCTGCGCTTAAGACGCAGAGAAACTTGAACAACGCAACAAATTCTTTGAACCAAGCACTCGAAAGAATGTCTACCGGTATGAAGATTAACTCTGCGAAAGACGATGCTGCAGGTTTGTATGTAGCAACAGGTCTAAACACACAAATGAGGGGTTCACAAATAGCTAAAAGTAACATTGCGACAGGAACAAACGTTCTTCAGACAGTTGAGGGTGACCTTGACGTTATGTTGGACAACCTGAATCGTATCAGGGATTTGGCAACACAAGCAGCGAACAGTGTTTATGATGCTGCAGCTATGAAAGCTATGCAAGATGAAGTAGATGCTCGTCTTAAGGAAATCGACCGTATTTCAGGCGCTTCAAACTTCAACGGCTTGAAACTCTTGAGTGGTGACGGTACAACAGGTCTCAGCAAAGATGGCTTGAGGCTACAAGTTGGAGCTAATGCTGACGGTACAACAAACTCAATCGTAGTTGATAAAGGTATCTTTAAGCAGATTGACTCATCTACTTTGGGTAAAGGTGCAGCAGGTGCCGGCAATTCTTTGAAAGATGACTTGACTACGGCTTTTGCAGCAGCATCAAGTGCAGCTAAATACATCAACACAGTTGACAATGCGATTAACACGATTTCATCTAACAAATCTACAATCGGTGCGGTTCAGAACAGACTTAGTTCTGCATCAGCTTCATTGACAACTAACATTGAAAACGCAACAGCAGCAAAATCAACAATCATGGACGCTGACATCGCTGAAGAATCAGCCGCTTACACAAAAGCACAGATTCTCCAACAAACATCAGCAACATTGTTGGTTCAAGCAAACCAGCTGCCTTCATTAGCATTGAACTTGATTCAATAATTAAAATAACAATAGATAAATTTACAATAATAGGTGATGGCAACTTGCCCGGAAAAATATTCCGGGCTTTTTCTTGCTTATTCCATTGCCAAAAGGCCTGCACCAATCATGCCTGCACTGTTTTGAGTTTTTGCAGTTTTAATTTTAGTTGGGGTTACTACTGATTCGTCATTGATTTGTTTTTCTAACTTTTCTGTATCGATGAAATTACACATCCCGCCTGAAATAACTATGCAGTCAGGGTTGAAAATATCAGTCAGGCTGACCAATCCTACAAACATGTAATACATCCATTGCTCAAAAACTTTAATGCAAAATTCGTCGTTTTTTTCGATTCCGTCTGTAATGTCATAGGTCGAAATTTCGTCAGGGTTTTTGTTTTTTAAAAAACTTGTTCCAAATTCCTTGTACGTCTTTGCGCCTGTTTTTGCGCAGTTTTTGAGACCTGTGCCAGATGCGTAAGACTCCCAGCAATCCCATCTTCCACACGTGCATTTTTGACGTTTGTCAGCGAATATTTTCATACTTCCGACTTCTAGCGCATTGCCTGAAGATCCTCTGAAAAGTTCTCCTTTCGAAATCACTCCCCCACCGATTCCTGTTCCGATTGTAATCATCAAAACGGTGTCAAAACCTTTGCCTGCACCTATTTTTGCTTCTGCATAAGCAGCACAGTTTGCGTCATTTTCTACGAACACTTTTTTATCTGAAAGTGTTGAAAAATCTATTTTATTATAGCCCTGCGGAAGGTTCGGTGTTGAACTTGTGACTCTTGTGTTCTCCATGTTCACTGCACCAGCCGAAGAAAGTCCCACCGCATCAATGTTTTCATAGTTTTCTTTTATTATGTTTTTCAGCGTTGTCACGACTTCTTCTGAGGTTTTTGGGGTGTTGATTTTTTTAATTTGAGACAGTGTGCCGCCTTCCTCGTCCACTATTCCATAGCAAATTTTCGTCCCGCCAATGTCTATTCCCAAGGCTTTTTTCATGTTTAAAGTCCCGTTTTATCTATTTGTAAATCTTTTCGTAATTAACTGAGGTCGTGTGATTGCTGAACCGATAACTACTGAATGTGCCCCCAGTTCAAAGGCTTTGTCAACCTGCTCCGGGGTCCAGATTCGTCCTTCGAGAATTACAGGACAATCAACTGCTTTAACTAATTTTTCAAGGAGTTCAAAATCAGGTTCTTGTGATGTTTCCGGTGATTCTACAGTATATCCTGAAAGAGTCGTAGAAATAATATCCGCACCGAGAAGGCGCGCTGCAATTCCTTCTGAAAGTGTAGCGATGTCTGCCATAACAAGTTTTTTGTTTATCTTAATGAATTTGATAATCTGCTTGAGATTGTTTTCGCCTCGTGGGCGAGATGTCCCATCCAATGCAACAACATCCGCACCTGCTTGTATTATGTCTTTCGCATCTTTTATAGTTGGGGTAATGTAAACAATTTCGCGCCAATTCGACGGGATTACTTCAGGTTTTGTTATTCCAATTACAGGTATTTTGAAGTGTTTTTTTGCATTGGCAATGTCTCGCACGCCCGCCACTCTCAATGCGGAGGCGCCTCCTTTGACAACGGACTGCATCATCGCAACCATACAATCCTCTTTATATAAGGGTTCTGAGGGCATTGCCTGGACAGAAACGATGACTTTATTTTTTAATTGTGAAATTATTTCCATAAGCATAATTATAAGGGACAACTGAACTTTAAGGCAAGTGTAACGAAATGTAACATATATACTAAATATTGAAATTTGATATAATAATTTGTTTTTATATATATGTGTGTATTAAAAAAGGTGTAGATATGAGCATTACAGTAACAAACAACACAAACATCCCTCTACCAAAAGTTCCTACAGGAAACACTCCTGTTGACGGTAACGAAGAAGAAGGATTGTTCACTACAGGCACAGGTTCTAATCCTCCTGTTGATAACGACAAAAATGCCAAAGACAAAGCAGTTCTTGAAGCAGAATTGGTTAAATATGAAGCAGAATTGAAATCTTTGGAAGCTGAAAAAGCTGCAAAACAAGCAGACAAAAAAGAACTCGAAGCACAAAGAAAAGTTCTTAATTCTAAAAAACAAAAAATTCAAGCTGAAATCGAAGCCAACAACAAACTTATCGCTCAATACACAGACAAAATGGCAGAATTCGACGAAGAAACTCAAAAAGAACAAACAGCTATCCAAAATTTGCAAAAACAATACGATGCAAAAAACAAAGAAGCACAAGAACTTACTCAAAAAATCAGCGAAAAAATTTCAAAAATTATCGAAGACTCTAACAACAGCGTAAAAGCAAGCAGAGAAAAAATTCAACAAACTACAGAAGAAGCTTACGCAAAAGTTGCTTCAGGTGAAATCGAAGAAAACGAAGTTGCTCAATACATCGCTCAAAAAACAGGAATCAGTGCTAATGCTAACACAGCTGCAGCGTTCTCTGAAATCAATGCTTTGAGCGGCCAAGTAAAATCTTTGATTGCAGGTGCATCTTCACTTTTGACAATCATCGGTGCAAAACAAACTAATGTTAACAAAATCAAAGCTCAAATGGCTAGCGGCAACACTGCTATTAATGAATTGAATGCGGTAAATGCACAAAAAGGCCAAGAACTTTCTTCTGTAAACAAAGAAATCACGGTAGTTGACGCAGAAATTTCTTCAATAAACGGTGACATTGCTAAAATCGATACAAAAATTGTAAAAGTTCAAACAAACATCACTGAAACAAAAACAGCTATCGCTGGACTCAACGACGAGAAAACAGAACCAATTGAAGGTGACAAACAGCCTGTTCAAAAACCCGGATCAGTTGAAAAAGAAGAAATCCCAGGTTCTTCAAACAACAAAAACAACGATGTAGTTTCAGGTGGTGCCAACAATCCATTCGTAGCAGTTTCTTTCGAAACAATCAGCTACTCAAACATTGTTGAGGCACTTGACGCAATTGCAAAAAACAACGACATTGCTGTTCAAAATGCAAGAACTCAAGACGATAATAACAAACAAGAAATGAGAAATATGTTCCAAGATCTTCTCAAAGCTTAATAGGTTCAAAATCTGAGAATCAAATGCAATAATAAAAAACCGGACTTAAAATCCGGTTTTTTTATGTTCGAAGTTTTTAATAAACTTTTTTCTATGCCATGAAAGGATTTTTTGTTCTGTTGTTCAAGTCCAAAACAGACTCGCCTGTGTTGGTGATTGCTGCGCCGCCGTTTCCGATGAAGCTGCCTACGCTGTTCAATGTTTTGTCTAATTGTGCGCTTTCTTCAGCTGTCATTTTTCTTTTGGAGCTGCCTTCTTGTTGCTCTCCTTTAGAAGCAAACTGCGCGAACATGTTGCCGAGGTTTGCACCTTGTTGAGCAAAACCGGCAATGCTTGAGAGTTTGTCGGCTGTTGATGGTGCTTTTGCTTTTTCTTCGCCATTTTCTATGTTTTCAAGTACTTTGTCGAGTTCTTTTCTCAATTTTGAAGAAACTTTGCTTGTATCGTTTTTGACTGCATCATAAGCTGCTTTTTTCTCTGTGAGGTCCGCCTTTGCTTTTGATAAGTCTTCTTTTGCTTTTGTTAATGTTTTATCAGCTTCACCGAGTTTTGTTGTTGCTTCGGTGAGTTTTTTTTCTGCTGTTGCAAGAGCATTTTCGTCTTTGTTGAGTTTTGCTTTTGATTTTTCAAGTTCTGCTGTTGCGACTTCTTTTTCGGCTTCTGCTTTCGCTAATTCTGCTTTTGCTGCAGCAAGTTCAGCCTTTGCGGCTGTCAATGCTGCCTTAGCTGTAGCAAGTGCGGGTGCTGAGTAAGGGACTGCTGCGGATGCTGTGGAAACAGCTGCTTCTGCGCTTGTGACGCCTGCTTCTGCACTGGTTACGCTTGCTTTTGCTTTTACAACAGCGGCTTCTGCTTTTTTGAGTGTTGCTTCTTTTGTTTTGACATCAGCTTTTTGAGCAGTTACTGTTTCTGCTTTTTCTGTTTTATCAGTTTTTGCAGTTGTTTCAACGCCGGCCGCCTCTTTTTTGCCTGCTGCGGCTGTACCCTCTGCTTGTGCAGTTGTGCTTACTGCGCCTTCAGATGTTTCGACTTGGCCTTGTGCAGCTTGTGCGGGAGCAGTTGATTCAGGAGATGATTCAACTGCTGCGACGCCGTCTCTTGCACTTCTTACGACGCCTGTGTCATCGCTGCTGAGGGCTGAGTTTCCTGCTTCGAGTTCTGCTGAGTTTCCTGAGCCGCTGGATTTGACTGCACCGAGAACTGCTTTTCCTGCAGATGCAGTTGTTTTTATCGCGTTAGGAGTAGTTGAAGAAGGTTTTGTTGATGGAGTTGAGCCTGAAGATTTTTCAAAGCCGTCTGTTGTCCCCCAATTGCCGCTACCGTTAAGAGTGACTTGGGGAGTGCTTTTCATCATTTCTTCCCAGTTGCCGATGTTAAGCTTTTTCAACCAATCAACTTTTTGAGTGTTTGCATTATTTACGCTGTAACCGCTTGGCATTTGTGTCTCTCTTTCTTCAAAATTACTTCTTATATATAAATAAAAACCAATGAGAGCGCATAATTGACCGTAAAGTATATACTATTTATATATTATTTACATAAGTTTACAAATGTGGATTTTTGTAAACATTTTTCGACTTTTTAAGCTAAAATAGCAACTTATTCTGTTTGCGGTATTTTACATGAGTATAATAAGTAAAGTGAGGTAATAATGAAATTAGCTGATATTAAACAACCATTCGTAAAAGGCTTTGAAGGTACGAAAAAAGCTGTAAAAAGCGGTTACGATGCGACAAAACCTTATTTGGACAAAGGGGTCAAATACACAAAAAATTTATCGAAAGATTCAGTGGATTTTCTCAAAAAGAACCCTATGAAAACAGGCTTATTTGCTGCGGCCGGAATCGCTGTAGGCGGATTGATTTTCGCTGTTATTAAAGCCGTAAAAACCAACAAAGTTAAAAACGAACACATCCACAACCAAAAAGTCATCATCAACGCTTTGAAAGACGAAGTGGCTGTAAGACAGGAAGTAATCGACACATACCAAGATGCAATGGAAGCGGCGATGAAAACGAGAAAGTCTCATGAAAAGGCTTAAGTTTCAACAAAGCAAAAAAGTCATAAGATCCTAACTTAATAAAAAGTCTCTCTTTTTTAACAAATTTTGAAAAGAGAGGCTTTTTTAATATGATGGTTTGGTGAACAAAACGAGGGTTTAGCGGTTGGAAATTTCGAAAACAAAAATTACGATAGCCGGTTCGGTTTTTTACATTTTGGGAGTGTGTGCATTTTTGTCGGGGAAAGTTTTTATTTTCGCACTTGTGCTGTTGTTTGTGCTAATCGGGCTTTTGATTAAAAATAAAGTGAGTCCTAAACTTTCGATTTTGCTCTATTTTTTGTTCTCTCTTGCGCTTTTGAACTGTCATTTTCAAATAAAGAATTTCGATGATCTGTCTCAATATGTCGATACGAAGGGCAGAATCACAGGTGTAGTGGAATCTATTCCAACGACTAACGTTAACGGGAAAACGAAATTTTATCTGAGCGCGGATACCTATGACTTTGAGGGTAAAAATCTCAAAAACCTTAACGCTCGTACGATTGTTACGCTTTATGATTCTAGTGAAAAGCTTGAAAAAATAAAAATCGGAGACAGGGTTAGCCTGGATGGAAAACTCAGAAAGCCGATAAAGGCGAAGAATCCATCACAGTTTGATTATGCGAACTATTTGAAAAACCACAAAACGTTTTCGACTTTTTATTCAAAAGACAAAAACTGGGAAATCGTCTCAAAGCCCGAATCTTTGAACGGAAAATTTCTTCAAAAGTTGAATGAAAAACGCAGCGAAATCATCGATATTCATAAAAAGTATATGAAAAGTCCGAATTTAGAGGTTTTGGGCGGTATTGTCTTTGGGGATGACGCGGTGAATCCTCCAGACGAAGTCAAAACTTCTTTCATAAATTCGGGTCTTTTGCACATTCTTGCTGCTTCAGGGATGAACGTTTCAATTATCTTCGGGATTTGGTTTTTCATCGCAAAACGTTTGCGGTTCAATTACCGTTTTATAATTCTTTTCGGCGCTTTTCTGGTTGCTGTTTACACACTGATGACAGGCATGGGGCCTTCTGTTTTGAGGGCTGCATTTATGATTGAATTTATTCTCCTCGGGAAGTTGATTGACAGAAATACCGAGGGAATTTCGTTAGTTTTCTTTGTGGCATTTTTGATGCTTTTGTATAACCCTGCAATGATTACGGATGTTGGTTTTCAGCTTTCTTATGTTGTGACATTTGCTTTGATGTTGAATTGTCCTGCTGTGCTTGAAAACATCAAGAACAAGGTTGCAGAATTTGTCGCAGGAACGGTGCTGATACCTGTAGTGGCTCAGTTTTGGGCTTCTCCTATACAGATGGCTTATTTCAACACATTTGCGACTTATTCAATTCTTGCGAACGTTGCGATTGCGCCTTTCATTATTGTGATAAGCTTTTTAGGTTTTTTGGGTTCGATTATCGCGATGGTGCCGATTCCTGCTCTTGCTGACAAGACGTGTATGCTTTTCGATTTTGTTTTAAATCCTGTTGTGACAGGTTTGGTTAAGATTTCAGATTACTTTTCGAGCCTGCCGAATTCTTTGCTCACTGCACCAAACCCGGGATTTTTGAAACTGCTGTTCTATTACGGCGCTCTTCTTGTTTTCGGCTTCTTAATTAAGGGTAAGTTCAAAAGTAAGAAACTCATTGGTCTGTTCTTAGGTTTATTGTTGGCTTTCGCGTTGTGTTTTGTAAGAATTGCAAGCCCTAACCCTGAGATTTTGGTTTTTGATATGGGGAATGCGGACAGCTTTTTGATAAAAACGCCCCAAGGCAAATACCTTTTGATTGATACGGGTAAAGGCTCGATAAATTCAGGGTTTTCGATGACTGACGCTGTGGTCGGGAAGTACTTGAAAGACAATGGAATCAGGATTCTTGATGTTTTGGTTCTGACGCATTTTGACTTTGACCATTCAGGCGGTGCGATTGATATTATGAAAACGGTTAAGGTCAAAAAGCTTGTCCTTAATAAAGATAGGGATGGCTCGAAAACTACGAATGCGATAATGTCTTATGTGAAAAAGACTTCGCAGGAATATCTCGAGCCGAAAAACAATGAAAAACTCTTTGAGGAAGGGGATTTCAGTCTGACGGCGTTCACTCCTGATTTTAAAAATGATAAAAACGACAACGACAATTCCATTGTGACACTTTTGTCTTATGGTGATTTTGATATGCTTTTTATGGCTGATGGCGGGGTGAGAAGTTTTTCGAAAATTAAAAAAGATTTACCTCTGAAGAAAATTGAGGTTTTAAAAGTCGGTCACCACGGTGCGAAAGGGGTTGTGGATGAAAACATGCTGAAAGCTTTGAATCCTGAAATTGCCGTTATTTCAACCGGCTTCAATACTTACGGTCATCCGAACAAAGAAACTTTGCGGACTTTGGCTTTCAATGGTTTGAAGATTTATAGAACGGATTCTGACAATGCGATAAAAATTACCACAGACGGGAAAAACTATGAGATTAAGAAATTTAATACTCGCAAAAAGAAATTCACAAATGACTGAGGGCGTTTTTTAGATATAATAAAGAAAGATTTATGAACGAAAGAGGGTTTTATGGACGAAAAATTGTTGGCAGAAGCTATGTCGCTTTTCAAAAAAAGAGATTATCAAGGTGCGCTTGAGGTGTTTAAAAAACTGCTTGAACAAGACCCGAAAAATGCTCATTTGATGAATAATATAGCCCTTTGTTACGCCCACCAAGGCGAAATGGCTGTGGCCGAAGAGTATTACAAAAAGGCGCTTTTCGTTGACGACAAAATGGCTGAAACCTACATAAATCTTACAGATATTTATTACAAAGAAAACAGGCTTTGGGATGCAATCGACCTTTTGCAAGGTGGAATTGCAATGCTCTCAGACAATGCGGCTTTGAGACATTATCTCGCCCGAATTTATATTGAGGACAAAAGGTACGACGATGCTATCGAGGCTTTGGATTCGGTTTTGGAATTGGCGCCGAAAAACTATGACGCAAACTGGGATTTGGGGATGGTTTATTTTGAAATGGGCGACTGGGCGAGCGCGATTTCGAACTTTGAAGAGGTGTTGGAGTACATTCAGGAGAACGAGTTGATTTTTTATCAGACTGCGCTTGCTTATGAGGCGAATGACGAAATCGACAAGGCTATTTCGAACCATCTCAAGGCTATCTCTGTGAATGACAAATTTCCGCTTTCTTACAAACGATTGGGAATGCTTTTTATGGCCAGAGGTGAGGCTGAGGACGCAAAAGAGTACTTTGAAGAGTACGTGAACTTTGATGTTCCGCAAGAAGAAAAAGAAAGCATTGCGAAAGTTTTAGAGAGATTGTAAAGAGTTGGGTTTTCTATTATTTTTCAATAATTGAAAAATCTTTTGGCAACCTATTTTCAAGAATACTAAAAAATTCAGAAGTTTTTAGGTTTAATGCTTCGCAAACGGTGATTATTGAGATAAGTTTTGGCTCATTTTTGGCATTTTCCAAACGACTAAGCAAAGACTGTTGAATATCGAATTCGTCCGCGAGAATACGGAGAGATTTGCCTTGTTTAAGACGTTCTTCTTTGATTATTTCGGCTATCAAATCAAAAATAACCTGAGATTTCAAAACTCTATCATGTTGCATAGATAGAATTTTATGTTATATTCGAGGAAAGGGTTATCTACGCATAGAACTTGTGGAGGGTGATGTTAAAATGAGGTACAAAAAAACAGTTTTAATAGATTTGGACGGTGTGTTAAATAAATACACAGGCGGCTTTGATAAAGACTTTATCCCACCAATAAAAGATGGTACGAAAGACTTTCTTTTGAAGTTGTCGGTTGAGTTTGAATTAAAAATATTCACAACACGAAATAAAATACTTGCTTCGAAATGGCTAATCGAAAATAAGCTGGATGATGTAATTTCTGACATTACAAATGTAAAAGAGCTTTGTTGGTTATATATTGACGACAGATGTATTAATTTTGACGGAAATTTTGACAACCTTTACAATGATATTAAAACTTTCTCACCTTGGTATAAAGAAAAATTAACAGGCTCTTGAACTAACTTTGAAAAACGTCCTCGTCCATGGTTTAATGTAATCTAAGGAGTGGGGAAATGCAGTACGTACCGTTACACTTACACACGGAAAACAGTCTTCTCGACGGGGCAATCAGGATAAAACAGCTTTGCAAATATGCAAAAGAAAACAACATGCCTGCCGTCGCAATCACTGACCACGGAAACATGTACGGCGCGATTCAAATGTATGAAGAGGCTAAAAGCTCGGGTTTGAAACCGCTTATCGGCTGTGAATTCTATGTTTATGACGGTGATATTTCTGAGAAAAACCCCGCAAAAACGAATCTTTACCACCTTGTTTTGATTGCAAAAGACCAAACAGGCTACAAAAACCTTGTAAAACTCGTCTCGATTTCAAAATGCCATGGGATGTATTACAAACCCAGAATTAACCACGAACTTATCGAAAAACATCACGAAGGGTTGATTTGCCTTTCTGCTTGCGTGCAAGGCGAAGTTGCACAGGGTTTTATTAAAGGTGATAAAGAGGCCGCTTATGAGGCGGCGAAATTCTATCAAAAACTTTTTAAAGATGATTATTACATCGAACTTCAAGACCATGGACTCGAAAAACAGAAAATGTCGAATCCCGGTATGATTGAACTTGCGAAGGAACTCGGCATAAAAACGGTCATCACAAACGACAGCCACTACCTGAAAAAAGAGGACGCCGACTGGCATGATACTCTTTTGTGTATTCAAACGAACGCTCTTAAAGAAAGCCAAGACAGGTTTAGATTCCCTAATAACGAGTTTTATGTAAAAACGCCGGAACAACTCAGAGATTCTTTCCGTTGGATGGATTCGGAACTTTTTGATGAGAGCATAAAAAATACGGTTGAAATTGCTGAAAAATGCCATTTGATAATCGAAATGGGCAAATATCACATCCCGTATTTTGAACTTCCTCCTAATTATACTTCTGAAACGTATCTTGAATATTTGACCCTTGAAGGGATTAAAAAACGTTATGGTGCAATGACCCCGGAACTCAGAGAGCGTATGGATTACGAACTCGGTGTAATCAATAAAATGGGATTTGCCGAATACTTCTTAATCGTGTCAGATTTCATCATGTATGCAAAAAACAACGACATTCCTGTTGGTCCGGGAAGGGGTTCTGCGGCAGGGAGTTTGGTCTCTTACGCGCTTGAAATCACAGACCTTGACCCGATTAAGCACAACCTGTTGTTTGAGAGATTCTTGAACCCTGAGCGTGTATCGATGCCCGACGTCGATATCGACTTTTGCGTTGACCGTCGTGGCGAGGTTATTGATTATGTAACCCAAAAATACGGTGCGGATAAGGTTTGCCAGATTATTACATTCGGTACGCTTGCTGCAAGAAACGCGATGAAATCTGTCGCAAGGGTTTATGACATTCCGTTTGCGCAAAGCAACCAGTGGGCGCAGTTGATTCCTGCTGAACCTAAAATCAAAATTGATGATGCCTTAAAAGACGGGATGGAGTTGAAAAAGCTTTATGACACTGATCCGACTGTCAAAAAACTGGTTGATATGGCAAAATGTGTCGAGGGCCTCAAAAACAATACAGGCATGCACGCCGCAGGGGTAATCATTTCGAAATTGCCTCTCCAAGATGTTGTACCGATTGAGCCATCAAAAGAAGGCTTGATGGTTACCGAATATACGATGATTGAGGACGAGCATATCGGCCTTTTGAAAATGGACTTTTTGGGGCTTCGAAACCTCACGATTATCCACAACGCCTTGAAAATGGTTGAGGCCAGAACGGGTGAAAAGGTTGATATCAACAACATCCCGCTCGATGACCAACCGACCTATGAACTCCTTACAAAAGGGGATACGGACGGGGTTTTCCAGTTAGAGTCTGCGGGAATGAAAAAGCTTGTAAAAGACCTTAAGCCGAACGTTTTCGAGGATTTGGGCGCGCTTGTTGCTCTGTTTCGTCCGGGTCCGCTGAATTCGGGCATGGTTGATGATTTTGTTCAAAGAAAACATGGCCGCCAGAAAATTGAATACGCTCACCCTGACCTTGAACCAATCCTGAAAGATACCTACGGGACTATCGTTTATCAGGAACAAATCATGCAGATTTTCCAGAATCTGGCTGATTATTCTCTCGGACAAGCGGACAACGTCCGTCGTATGATGGGTAAAAAGCAGATTGACGAGATGGCAAAGCAAAAGGGTTTGTTTGTTGAAAATACTGCGAAACACGGTATGGCCCAGAAAGCTGCGGAAACGCTTTTTGAACAAATCGAACAGTTTGCTGCATATTGCTTCAACCGAAGCCACTCAGCCGCTTATGCTTTTGTAGCTTATCAGACGGCTTATTTAAAAGCTCATTATCCTGTAGAATATATGTCTGCGTTGCTTTCGAGCGTTTCAAACGATCAGGAAAAAACACAGCTTTACATCGCCGAGTGCCAAAAAATGGGCATAAAAGTACTTGCTCCGGACATCAACAAATCAAGAGCGAAATTCACTCCCGACGAAGGCAACATCCGTTTTGGGCTGGCTTCTATCAAGAACGTCGGTGAGGGGGTAATCGAACTTATCGAAAAAGAAAGACGCCCAGCGCCTGAAGGCGGCGGAGAATTTACTTCGCTTTACGACTTCTGCTCAAGGCTTGACCCTAAGGCTCTTAACAGCAGGACTTTAGAAAGTTTAATCAAATCAGGCGCATTCTCAAACATTGAAAAAAGCAGAAAACAACTGATTGAAAATATGGAATCGCTTGTTGCTTCTGCAAAAAGGCAGAGCGAAGCGAAAATGCTCGGTCAGGGCAGTTTGTTTGCGGGTATGACGACCAGCAGCGGCGTTGAACTTGACACTTACACGTTGACAGGGAGTGATGAGGAGTTTGATGACAGGCAGATTCAGACGTTCGAAAAAGAATACCTCGGGTTTTACGTTACTAGCCACCCGCTTTCGAGCATTATCGACAAGCTTCCGTTTTTGACTTCTCACAATGTTGCGGAGTTGAAAGATATGCCAAATGACAAGCCTGTAACGATTTGCGGGTTGTTGTCTCAGGTTCGTCAAATTCCGACGAAAAAAGATCCGACGAAATTTCTGAAAGCGGGGATAATCGAGGATTTAACTGGAAAAGTTGAGTTTGTTGCATTCCACAAAACTCTTATGGAGTACAATTCTTTTATCGAAGCAGAGAAAAAAGTTATAATTTCCGGCAAAGTTCAAAAACGCGATGAGGATCAATACAACATCATCGTAGATTCTGTAAGGCCTGTTGAAAACAGCAACATCGTGACTCTTTCAGTTAAAGACAATCTCGGATTCGAGGATCTTGTCGGGCTGAAAGATGTTTTGGTTCATTTTAAGGGTGGTGACCCTGTTGTCATTAATATGAAAGAGTTTGAGGGGACTTCTGCACAGCGTGATGTAAGAATCCTTTGTGGTTCGAATTTTTGGGTGGATGCGTCGAACGAACTTGTACACGCGATTACGAACAATTTTTCACAAAAAATTGATGTTTCAGTGAAGTCGCTGGACGATTAGTAAAATTTAATCTTGATACTACACTTCAACAGGCACTAATTTTCATTCATGTCCGATAACTCGCCTTGACGTTGAATTTACCCTGAAACTTTGGTTGTGATTACTTGCACAGTGTGGAAGAGAGAGTTGTTGGTTTCGATTTCAGCTTTAATTTTGTCGTAAGAATACAAAATCGTGGTGTGTTTTTTGTCGAAAAAGTCACCAATCGCCGGGAAGCTTTCTTTCGTCAAGTCACGGCAAAGATAAATCGCTACCTGTCTGGCTTCTGCGATTTTTGCGCTGCGGCTGGAGCCTTTGATGTCTTTCGTCGCAATGTTGTAATAGGCTGCGACTTCGTCAACGATGCCGTCAAAGGTGTATGATTTTTGCTTTTCCTTGTAGTTGATTATTTTTTTTACGTGTCACTGGTCGTTTTCTTGTTTTATGTGTTATT